>CAILAQ010000227.1 GCA_903832165.1 uncultured Bacteroidota bacterium
AAAAATTCAATCGACTCGATGTCAGCAACTTGCGCATGACGGATGGGGCGCATTTTGGAATAAACTGTCAAACTCGGGAATTATTATCAAAAGGAATTATTAATATCAAGAATGCTAAAAATCCGGATAAATTCAATGAATTAAAATCATTGATTAATAAATCGGACGATCAGGATAATCCGATTTTGACTATTTCGAAATTAAAATAAAATCGTTTATCGAAATAAATATTTTCTTTGATCAAGGCCTCAGGTTGCTGTTTTTTCAGCCCGGCAATCTTCCAGTTTATCTTTATCGTAAAAAGATTTAAATACGCATAAAAGTTCGTCGTGGATTTTGGCCAGGGCCTTTTCACCGGCTTCCAGAATTTCAGGAAATTTTTCCACTTCCCAGAAGGATATAAAATTATCGAACTCCACTTTCATATAGATCACTTCGGCATTGTGCAGGTCGATCGACAGCGCCATCTGGGCGGCTGAAAGGGATTTGGCGCTGAGCTTTCCGGTATGCTCGAGGTTATCGAAAATTCCTTTAGGATCCTGTTGAACTTTTTCCAGAAAATCCACCGCAATGATGATATCGACATCGTGTTTAATTGCCTGGAGAATGGGAAGAGGAGCCGTATAACCGCCATCAAACAGCCAACGTTGGCCTATTTTTATCGGGGGCAATAGCGGGAAAAGTGCCGAAGAGGCATATACGCAATCTGCCACCAATCCCTTTTCCATGCCAATACCTTCGCCGGTCTGAAAATCAGTAACCTGCAAGATGGTCTTGATTTTGAGGTCCTCCAGACGGGTATCTCCCCACAATTCCCTCATTATCTTCCGGATCGGACCCGAGTGAATGAGGGCTGATTCTTTATCGATCCGTCCACCTGGGAGATTCGCCAATGCCATAACCGCCTTGTAATTAACCTTAAAGGATGACCGTTTCAACTTTGGCGCAACTTCGTGAAACATCTGGTCGATAGTATAACCAGCCGCCCAAAGTGATGCCATGATACTTCCTCCACTGCACCCGACAAGCAGCTTAACAGGAATATTCTGCTTCTCAAGCAGGCGAATAAGGGGAATTGCCGAATAGGGTTTTATGCCACCACCACCCAGAACCACCGCAACTTTTGGAACAGAATTGCTCATGATCAACGGAATTAACTATCCCGAATATACAAAATAATTGCCTGAGCATAAATCTATTGGGAAAAGAAACTTACCTGTCTGATCAAATTCCCGGTTTGTCACCCATCACCAGCTCGAGCACTCCACCGGCAATAATATCCTGATGGCTGATCCAGCATTTATCATAGGGCTTGCCGTTCAGTTTTGCCGATTGTATATAAATGTTGGTTGGTGAATTATTGGTCGCGATAATGGTAAAAACTTTTCCGGTGGCATATTTCGGATCCAGCCGGATATCAATTCGGTCGAAAACCGGACTGGTAATCTCGTAGCGGGTATCGCCCGGACAAACCGGATGGATGCCACTTGCTGCCAACACATACCAGGCCGACATCTGGCCCACGTCCTCATTCCCGACCAGACCTTCCACTGAATTATGATAGGCCCTGCGACAAATTTCGCGTGTCCATTTCTGCGTGAGCCAGGGAGCACCCAAGCGATTGAACATAAATGGCACCTGGTGCACCGGCTCGTTGGGATGATTGTAATAATCGTTCCACATCATATTATCCGGCGATTTTTCGAAGAAATTCTTCAGGTCGGCAATGGTTTTTTCGCGCCCGCCCAGAAGTGTGGCCAAACCATTGATATCGTGCGGAACGAACCATCCCTGCTGATAAGGGTTGCTTTCTACCGAGCCGTAGCCTTGCTCCAGTCTGCCCTTTGCAGGCCAGGGTTCCCAGTTGCCGTTTTTATCTTTCGGACGAAACCAGCCCTTTTCCGGATCGAAAATATTCGGGTAGCTCTGCGCCCGCTTGCGGTACAGTGCTTCGTCGGTCGGCTTGCCCAGATATTTTGCAAACTCCGCCATGCACCACTCCGAATAGGCATGCTCCAGGGTGGATGAAATATCAAAAGAGTGTCCCCGATCGCCGTTGCCGAATTTCTCCACGGAATTAAGCGAATACTGATAGGCCTTATCGACATTGAAATTCCGGATTCCCTTGGCATAGGCATCAACAATCACCGAAACGGCAGGGTTTCCGAGCATGCAACCGCTATAAGCATTCAGGAATTCCCAGCGCTCGAGATATTGTGTTTTATTCTGATCGGCCAGCTCGACGAGTGAGTTGATCATATCGTTGACCACCGATGGATTGATGATGGTCTGTAATGGGAACTGACTCCGGAAAACATCCCAGCCACTGAAGATCGTGCGCTTGGTGAAATTCCCGGTCTGGTGAATCTGCCCGTCGCCACCCGGATATTTTCCATCGACATCCCCGAAAGCCCGGGGATCGATCATGGTGTGATAAAGGGCTGTATAAAATATCGTCCTTTCTTCCTCGGTCCCTCCCTGGACACTGATCTTGCTGAGTGCCTGGTTCCATAATTCTTTGGCGGTTCCCCTGACCTGATCGAAGTCCCAGCCGGTGATATCGGCCTCCAGATTTTTCCGGGCACCTTCCATGCTGACGAATGAAATCCCTGTTTTCAGAAAAACCTGTTCGTTGGCACCTGTTGCGAATTCGGTATAAAATCCGAGGTGTTTGCCCTGCTTTTCTTTGCAGCCTTTGAGTATTTCGGCATTGGCGGTGATTTGCTGGAATTCCTGACTTTCGGTGAATTCACGGCGACGGTTGGTATCATCCGGAATTTTCGCGCTCCAGACACCGATATTGGCTAGCGGCTTGCTGAATTGGGCATAAAAGTAGACGGTGTAATCCGGCTTTCCGCCGCCATTACCCCAGCCGCCACCCTCGGGCGTGCATTTCATCCATCCCTGTATGGTGTTATCGTCCAACACTTTTACATATTGTTCCACGGAAGTGCCGCCAACACGACGGGCCAGATCGATCTGAATTCTTGATGTTTTGTTCTCTGGAAAAGTAAACCGAAGCATGCCGCTATGGGGTGCCGCAGTAGCTTCTGCCTTGATATGGTTATCGGTAAGTTCAACGGAATAATACCCGGCCTGAGCCTTTTCACTGGCTTTGTCGTAGGCGGAGCGGTATCCTGCCACGACAGGATTCTCCTTACCGGAATTGGTTTTCAGTGGGCCGGCAGTGGGCATAACCAAAAAATTGCCCAGATCGCCATACCATCCGATACCGCTCATCTGGGTAAAGGCAAAGCCCTCGATGGTGGTGTGCTCATAACTGTAACCCGGACCGTTATCGCCGCCGGTAATTGTATTCGG
>CAILAQ010000228.1 GCA_903832165.1 uncultured Bacteroidota bacterium
CCTGCCCATAAAGTAATCATCAGAACCCCATATATTAATGAGCAACTGTTCTCTGCGTACCAATTCATTTGCATTTTGGCAAAGCATACGAAGAACCATTGCTTCCTTTTTTGTGAGTCGCCGCTCTTCACCGTGTAATTGCAATACCTGATTTGAAAAATCGAAAATAATGGAACCAATCGTGAAAATATCCTGCTTGATAGCCTCAGAAACTTTACCAAGTCTCCGAAGGATGATATCTATCCTGAGCTTAAGTTCTTCTGTGCTGAAAGGCTTTGTTATGTAATCATCTGCGCCCATTTTCAACCCTCTGATTCTGTCAGCTTCAAGTCCTCTTGCCGTAAGGAACAGGAATGGAGTTCCGGGTTTAAGTTCGAGAATATTTTCAGCCAGGGTGAATCCATCCTTTACAGGAAGCATGACATCGAGGATACAAAGGTCAAATGGCTTAGCCTTAAAAGTGTTAAGGCCGGTTAATCCATTTTTTTCCCATGTTACCTTGAATCCTTCCAAATCGAGAAAATCCTGGAGCATATACCCCAGGTTCTGATCATCCTCAACAAGTAAGATCTCTGCTTTTACTGGTTTCATAAAGGTAAAGTTATGATAAACCTTGAGCCATTTCCAGGTTCACTTTTTACAGTAATAGTACCGCCATGAGCTTCGATCATGGTTTTAACATAATAGAGTCCAATTCCTGTGCCTTTTACGTTGTGCAGGTTCCCGGTTGGCACCCGATAGAATTTTTCAAAAATATGTTTCTGCGCATCAGCCGCGATTCCGATTCCATTGTCTTTGAATTCAAGGAGAAATGAAGATTCACGTATAGAAGTGCTGATGAGTATTTCGGGATTGAGGACTGCATACTTCTGCGCATTATCGATCAGGTTGTGAATTATATTGGTAAAGTGAACAGGATCGATGAACAATTCTGATTTTTCCGCCTTAAAATCCAGGTTAATAACGGCACCTTCACGGCAGTCTTCAATACAGATTGTGTCAACAGCATCTCGGACAAGCTCGTGTATATCAGTAGAATGTCTATCGATATCAAGATCTTCGCGGTTTCGGACAGCCACCTGTAATATTCGGTCTACTTGCGAACGCATGCGTCGGTTTTCCTGACTGATGATATCGATATATCGATTAAGTCTTTCGGGGGATTCAGCGATGTCAGGGCGTTTAAGGACTTCGCAGGCCAGTGAGATATTAGAGATTGGTGTTTTAAATTCGTGCGTCATGTTATTTATGAAATCATTACGCATTTCAGTGATCTTTTTTTGGCGCACAATTGTAAGAACGATATAGGCAAAGCTTGCTATAACGATAAGGAGGAAAATAATAGAGGCGGCCAACCACTGAAGCATATCTTTAACAATCAACTGTCTGGGTTGATTGAATCGTACTTCCATCCGGTGACTTTCCTGATGGTGCAAGCAGGAGAGACTGATTTTATGAGGAAGGCTATAATTTTTGTGTTTAAGTTTTCCAGTCTTTTCAAAGAGGACTTTTCCAGAACTGCTGTTCACAATCCGAAACTCAAAAACTGTATCGAGGCCATGATAATCAAAGTGCACGCGCATCAGGGAGTCAATCTCTTTTGGTTCGAGGTTAATGAAAAGACTATCAGATTGGGTGGGCACGCTGAGGCAACCGCACTTTATGTCGCAAGCTTTTCCCTGGTGATTCTGAACGTATTCATCCAGAGCACCTTGAAGTGCTATGGTTACCCTACTGTTAAATTGCTCTTCGCCGAGCCGGAGTGCATGGTTAATCCAAAAGAGTTGGGTAATAATCAATCCGACCAGGGATAAGGCGGAGGCTATAATTATCCAGCGGATAGTGATTCTTTTCATTTCCTTTTACCAGCCTGGCTCGTGAGGCGTTTATTTAAGCAAATTTTGATCAAAGATAGAGTATGGTAATAAGCGGACCATGTGGTTAACAAGAATTTAACAGCGATTCCGGGATTTTGGTTAAGGACAGGAGGAGTCAGGGCCTTGTATTATACTGATTCATGGTCCTGTCGATGCCTGTGAAAGCGAAGCTGTGTATTATCTCGCAGGCAATCTTTATTCTTTCCGGAAGTTTTATCTTTTCTTCAGCGGACCATTCACCCAGGACATAATCAATTTGGTTGTATCTTTTTTCTTCGCTGCCTATTCCGAACCTTAAGCGGGCGTACTCTTCATGGCCGAGAATCTGGGTAATATGCTTTAATCCGTTGTGACCTCCGTCGCTCCCTTTTTTTCGCAGGCGCAGCTGTCCGAATGGCAGCGCCAGGTCATCGACAAGTACCAGGAGATTTTGTTCTTCGATCTCTGATTTCTGGAGCCAGTAGCGGACTGCATTGCCGCTGAGGTTCATGTAAGTTGATGGCTTAAGTAAAAGATAATCCCTGGATTTATAACGGTATTCTGCTACATCTCCATAACGACGGGGGCTAAAAACAACATTGGACGCCTCTGCAAAGGCGTCCAATGTTGAAAATCCTATATTATGCCTGGTGTTGGTGTATTCTTTACCAATATTACCTAATCCTGCGATCAGATATTTCACCTGGTTTTTGTTAAATGGTTTGTATGCTATTTGCCTTCAGTTGCTGCATCTGCGGCACCTTTGGCGGCGCGGGTAGTCTTAACGGAAGCGATAACTGCGTTTTTCGGGTCCAGAATATTGAATTCTGAATAGGAAAGATCGCGCACTTTTATTGATTGCCCAACTTCGACATTAGTAACGTCGAGAAGCAATTCATCAGGAAGGTTATTGATTAAGCCGGATACTTTAACCCGGCGCATTTCAAGTTTCAGCTTTCCACCTTGCTGAACACCTTTTGCAAATCCTTCGAGGCGAACCGGAATACTTACATTAACTGGTTTTTCATCGACAATTCTGATAAAGTCGATATGGAGTGGCTTGTCGGAAACCGGATGAAACTGGATGTCTTTCATGATAGCCGGACATATTTTACCATCGATATCCAGGTTGATCTGGAAGGTGCTCGGGGTATAAATTACCTGACCAAATTCCTTTTCGTTGCCTGTAAAGTGAACAGGCTCACCACTACCATAAAGAACGCAAGGAATGGAATCTTCTTTACGAACTTTCTTTGTTGCTTTTTTACCCAGATCCGTGCGGAGGGTACCTTTTAAATCAAATGTTTTCATTGTATTAAATTGTGCTACTCAGGACTCATCTGCGTTTAGCCGGGATCTCGCAGCTGCAGCCCCCCATTACACTTAAAAAATTATTAACCGGCTTAAAAGAGGGTGCAAATGTAGTAATTAAAAGAGGAAAGTCGTACTGATTGATTGATTATTATACGCTTTTTTAATGATCTCGGCAAAAAGGCCAGAGATGGTGATGACTTTTATCTTTGGACTGGGCTTCCGAAGTGGAATAGAATCAGTGACAACAACTTCAAGCAAAGATGATTGTTCTATTCTTTCGTATGCCGGGCCGGTGAGCAATGCGTGAGTTGCAACACACCGCACCGATTTTGCTCCACTGTCGATGATGAGGTTGGCAGCAGTGGTAATAGTCCCGGCGGTGTCGATCATATCATCTACCAGTACTACATTTTTATTCCGGACATCACCGATTATTGTCATTTCACCGATAACATTTGCTCCTTTTCGGGTTTTGTGACAGATAACCATCGGGCAATCGAGGTATTTTGAATAGGAGTTTGCCCTCTTGGTACCACCGGTATCAGGGGATGCGATAACGAGGTCTTCCAGGTTAAGCTGGCGGATATAGTCAATAAATACTGTGGAGGCATAAAGGTGATCAACAGGTACGTCGAAAAAGCCCTGAATCTGATCAGCATGAAGGTCCATTGTAATAACCCGGCTCACCCCAGCAGCTGCGAGAAGGTTTGACATAAGCTTGGCCGCAATGGAAACCCTCGGACGATCTTTGCGATCCTGACGTGCAAAGCCGAAATATGGAATAACAGCAACGATTTTATAGGCAGAGGCGCGACTGGCGGCATCAATCATCATTAATAATTCCA
>CAILAQ010000229.1 GCA_903832165.1 uncultured Bacteroidota bacterium
ATGCCGGATTCGCAATCCATGGGGTGATGCACCTGTGAATATCTCTGATGGAGACAAGAGGATTAAAATGATGAAAGGTGAATTAATAATTTTTCAAACTAAAGCAGGCGGGAAATACACTTTAGTTAAGAAATGATAGACGTTTGGGAAAAAGGAATATTTATGTACCACCGGTTTGTAAGAATTGCTTTCTGTGTTTTCTGCTGTGCTTGTTTCGCTGATGCAATGTTCAACAATCTGTCAGCCCAGGACAGGAAATTGCCTAAAGCCGAAATCAAGGAGTATAACGGTGCGCCTGCACTGTTTATTAATGGTGTGCCTAATGCCGGGCTGACCTATATGACTTATAACTCCCTCGCCAAGCATTATGAATCTTTTGGAAAAATTGGAGTTGATCTTGTCTCAGTGAGCGTGACATCGGATTTCTCTGTGTTTTTCAATCAACCTACCGCCTGGCAGGGACCCGACCAGTATGATTTCAGCGATATGGATGAAAAGATGGAAACCATTTTAAAAGCGAATCCTGATGCTTATGTTATTCCACGGGTGTACATGTGTTCCCCTCCATGGTGGGATGAACAGCATCCGGATCAGCTGGTAAAATGGGATGATGGGACGACTGAGAGGCAGATCGGCCGAAAGAAAACATTTCCATCCTGGGCTTCTGAGGAGTATCGGCAGGCCACAGCAAATAACCTGAGGCATTTTATTGAACATGTGAGAAAGCAAAAATATGCTGACCACGTAATTGGCTATCACCTTGCATCGGGGATGTGGGAAGAGTGGTTTTACTGGAGCTCAACAGGATCCAGCGACGGGTTGAGTGACCTGGAGGATTATAGTAAACCGATGGTAGAAGCTTTTCAAAAGTGGCTCAAAAACAAATATCTAAGCGATAATTCGATTCAAAAAGCATGGAACATCACTACTGTAACACTTGCTGCGGCTCAGATTCCTACCAAGGCTGAACGTCAGGCAGCTGATCTTTTTGTATGGCGTGATCCGGCAATCCACCAGAAAGTGATTGATTATTATGAATTCTATTGCGAAAATGTCACGGAGATCATAAAGTTGCTGGCACGAACGGTAAAAGAAGCCACGAATGGAGAACAACTGGCAGGAGTGTTTTACGGCTATATGTTCTTTTCCTATGCAGATAGCTGGATGCAGGATAATGGACATCTGGCTTTGCAAAAGCTGCTTCAATGCAAGGATATTGACTTCCTGACCGCTCCGAGTTCCTATGCTTTTCGCGAACTGGGAACCGGTTACAGCACCGGTGAAGCAGCAACCGATGCAGTTCGGCTTCACGGGAAATACTATATGAATGAGAACGATTACAAAACACACCTTGTGGCCAGTCAGGAAGATTATTGCCGTATTTCAACGATAAGGGAGTCTGAATCCGTTGAGTTGCGGGAGCTGGGAAATATGATCTCAAAGGCCTGGGGCGGATGGTGGTTCGATATGGGCGGTGGTTGGTATGACGAACCCGAATTCATGAAAATCATTAAAAAGCTCAATGAGATTGGCGAAAAAAGCATTCAGACTGATCGTTCGGAGAGCTCTGAAATTGCTGTTGTTGTTGATGAAAACAGTATTTTCTATACGGGATTAAAGAAGACCCTGATGAAACCGCTGATGTACGACCAGATTTTGAACCTTGGCAAAATCGGAGCTCCTTTTGACTGGGTTTTTCAGAGCGACCTCGATATTGCCCGTCCATACAAATTCTACATTTTTATCAATCCATTTCATGTGGATGTTCAGCAGAAGGCCGCAATCGACCGGTTAAAAAGCCGCGGAGCAAAAGGTTTCCTATGGCTTTATGGTGCAGGGTTTGCCGGAGAAAAATCATTGGATGTCAAGGGTTGCACTGATCTTACAGGCATCAATATCAAAATGAAAGGAGTGGATTGTCCCCTTCTGGTGAAAATTACCGCTGAAGGAGCAAAAATGCTTGCTCCTGTTTATACTGATTCCATCTATGGCACTGCCAATTCCATCGGACCTCTTTTATATCCGGATGATCCTGATACTAAAGTGCTTGGAACTATCCAGGGGCAAGGCGTTGCCGGGCTTGTGCTGAAACACATTGGCGGACTGGATGTATATTACTCCTCTGCACCAACTTTGCCAGGTTCGGTTCTGAGAGGAATGGCTTCAAGATCCGGAGTGCACATTTATGATTATCAGGACGATGCAGTATATGCGAATCAGTCTTTCTTATCGATTCATGCCCAGGGCTCAGGTGTTAGAAACGTTCGGCTGCCAAAGCGAACCGACGTTTATGATGTGTATAACGACACGATAGCTGCAAAGAATGCCATCAGATTTGATGTTGACTTGCCGGATAAGCAAACGGTCCTGTACTTTCTGGGGTCAGCAGAGGAATGGAAGAAAATCAAACAGGCACATTGAAAATGGTATGAAAAAGAAATTTCTTATCGGATTCTTCCTGCTTTCAGCGATTCACTGTTTTCCTCAAAGGGATATCATTTCATTAAACGGAACCTGGAAAGTTGCCGAGACCGCAGATTCATTGGCAGTTCCGAAAATATTTAATCATCAGGCTGCTGTGCCCGGACTGGCGCGGAATGCTGAGCCGGCCTTCAAGGATGTGGATAAATTTATCTCTGCCGACTACAATTTCTACTGGGATAACCCGGATCGGCTGAAGCTGAATATCGAGGACAACCAGATAGGGATCTCTCAACAGAACCGGAATTATTTCTGGTACAAGCGAACCTTTAAAATACCGGTTCGAAAAGAAATCGTAATGCTGAAAGTCAGCAAGGCTCAGTTCGGATCGGCTGTCTGGATAAACGGAAAGCCGGTGGGCAGGAATCTGAGCAATTGCACATCGGCCACTTATAATATCACAGG
>CAILAQ010000230.1 GCA_903832165.1 uncultured Bacteroidota bacterium
AGTATTTAGAATACCAGCAAGCATAATGGCTCCATGTTCAGTAAAGGCAAATGGATTTGTTGAAGAATATTTGATTTTTCCGAGGTGGTCGCAAATTGCGACCACCTCAGCCTTCTCCTCGTCTGTCAATTGAAACATGAAATCTGGCGGAAACCGCGCAATATTTCGTTTGACCTGTTCATTCAGTCGTTTGGTTTTAACGCCATAAACTTCAGCAAGATCAATATCAAGCATTACTTTTTCCCCTCTAATAAACAGTATGGCCCGGTCGATCTTTTCTTTAGGAATTAATTCAATTTTATCCATTTTACCTTGTTTTATAAAAGGTATAGATGCAAAACCAAGCTCAAAATGGAAAAATTGAGAGAAAAATAAGATTACACTATCTAACGGACTTCCGTCCCCCGATCTTCTTCTTCGTCTACCGACCCCCATCTGAAGATGGAGGCTATTAATAAAGTATCACCCGTCACTTGTCATCTGCCACTAATCATTATCTTCCTCATCTCCATAAAAAAAGCACCTTCGTGAACTGATCGTATGAATTTTTAATATGTCTGGTTCACATAATAAGAATATCATTGGGAGTATCATTTTGGCAATCCTAATCCAAGACAGATGCATTCTGGAAGAATGCTTTAGCACAATGCGGTACAAAGGGCGAACGATCTTCTGGTGAATGTTGTGGTAAGGGACGGGGTCCCCGCTTCCGGCTGCGCCTGCGCGGGGATGACAACTCTCCGAGGGACATTTCTGCCGATTACCAATTGCAAATTGCAAACTGTCTTTCGTCTTCCGATCTTCTTCTTCGTCCCCCGATCTTCTTCTTCGGTCACCGGTCACCCGCCACCTGTCACATTCTCTCCTTCCCCTCAAAGCAAAAAGGCTGGACTATATAACCCGGATTGATCAAAGAATCACTATCTTTAACCATCCCCCACTTGATTTTGAATAACTTTATTTTCTTGAGATGAGATCAATTTTCAAAATTGCCGCGCTTTTCATTGGGGGCATTACCCTGATTTCTTTGGGATTACTTTCGTGCCAGACAAAAAAGCCAGCCGCTGGATTGGATGGTACCATTACTATTGATCTCACCGAAGCGGTTACAAAACAGGTACCAGCTGAGGAATGGATTGAAGAGGTGCAATTTATTCCGCTGGAAACAAATCCGATTTGCTTCCTGCCTTCGTTCAGTCGGTATAATTTGAACAAGGATTTTATCGTCATTTATGCTGATCAGACAATACACCTTTTCAATCGCCAGGGCAAGCATTTGAAATCATTCAAACATTGGGGAAAAGGTCCCGGGGAATATGGGAGTTTATATAGTGTCGACCTGATACCGGACCGCCTTGAAATTATGGGGGTTGATCTCAATCAGCGTAAAATTCTCTGTTATGATTTCGATGGAAATCTGACCGATGAAATAAAGACCGCCTCCATGCCTATCAGGGCTGCTCCATTAGTTGGTGGGTTATTCGCAATTTACTTAGGCCGTTTGAACGGAACTGGTCAGGTTGGTCCCGATTTTCATCTTGTTGAAATCATAAACCGTGAAGGCAAAATCATTTCAAAACGCTTGCCCTTCAAATTCCAATTGGATAACGAAGGAGGAACTGTCATTTCAAATTCGGGTGAAAATGGAGTGTATTTCATCAATCCATCCTTTAGTTACAACATTTACCAAATCGGTCCGGGAGATCAGTTTTTCAAGAAATACAACTTCAGTTTTGGAGATAATAATATCGACACAACCCTGTTGAGTAAGGAAAAGC
>CAILAQ010000231.1 GCA_903832165.1 uncultured Bacteroidota bacterium
CCATCGTCTGCAGGGACCAGCTTCTGGTGGTTGCATTATATTGCAGTGCAAACAGTCCGAACTTGTTTTGCGGGGCGGATAAAGAAAAATTAATAATTCGCTGCGCACGGTCGATATCTTTCGGACTTTTATACATCTTCCCATAAAACCAGAGGCCCGAAGCCTCCCGGATGCTGTTCCAGAAAGGTGTATTCTGGATTTTATCATTCATAAAATCCGCCGCACAGCGGTATCCACCCATGGGGATGCCATTGTCGTCCCACTCCAGCCAGGAGCCGGTATTCTTGTACCCTTTGAGCGGTATGTCCATGTTAGGGTCATCAATGGGAATATACACGAGGCTATCGACCAACCGGTAGTATTCCGAAAAAGGCATGGCCAGGTGTGCGCCGTTCGAAAATTCTTTGTGCCCGTATTTTTCCCAGGTTGCACGACTCACCTCCTGGTAGTTTTCTTTCCCTTCCGCATCCAGCATCAGGGAAAATCCGAACCTTAATTTATCCGAATTGATGGTCCGCACGGTAGCGGAATCATCATCGGTGCGGTTAAAATGGATATGATGTGAAATGATCGCATCCATATAACCGAAAGTAAAAACCGGCTTATCGGAAATACCGCTGTTCAGGGAATAATCCAACGCGGTTGGCATAGAGAATTTATCAGGGTCCTGAGCCACACAAAATTTATTTCTCGGGATCCACAGAGTCCGGCGTGCATCGGGCGATAATACTTTGTCCTGATTGATCTTATCCAGATCAGGCAATAAAGCAAAAAACAAAGATTTATCCCTGACGATAATTGCCGGAGACTGGAATGCCCGGTCGCCGATCACCTGATTGCAGGAGCTCAGCATTTTATGGGTGTTTTGCTTCGATTCCTCATTGTCATATTTCACCGCGGGGGTGTGAATGAATTCCGGATCTCTCCCCAGCTGTGAGACATAGGTGGCCAGCAAATAATCAATTTTATTGGAAGGGCCGGGAAAACGAGCTTCGATATCAATATAAAACTCCCTGGCGCCTGGTTCAAGATGTATCGTTTCCGAAAACACTATCTTATCTTTTACTCCACTGATAACAATACTGCTGGATGTCTTATCCAAAGTGACGCTGCCTGGCAATTCGGCAAGAATATACCGGTACGGGTATTTCTTGGAATTATAAGTATTTGTTCGTTTGCCCACAGAAGGAATGGAATAATCCGGCTTGAATGAGGTAACGATCTCCTGAAATAAACCATCCCTTTTTACGGCATAAAAGTGCCGGGTAACCAGGCCGTTTTCGTCTTTTACGCAAACTGCTCTCACCTTTGAATTGGCGAGGATGTACTCATTGCCTTTCTGAGTGAGAATAACAGTTTCCTGGCCGGTTAGCAGGGTACTGCAGAACATCAGGATAATGGGGCAAATCCATCTGGATATAAGGTTCATGATTCCTCCTTCAATTATTATTTATTCACGGTAAATCGATAAGACGCTAATTCCTTTCCGGTCAATGCTATTGGTGTGGCGCCATTAATAACCAGGCTGTAGGTTTCTGACTCCTTTAAGCCATCCACCTTTAATTCAATAACATAGGACTTTATAAAGGGTAATTGGAATTCTTTAAACCAATTTTCAATCCGGATTGAAAGTTTTTCTTTATCGAATTGATATTCTTTGACATTAACTCCGTTGACTCCAACTGCCAGATGTTTTACGACATTGACATACAATCCTCCCAGTTCCCTCATGGCATCGGATATTCCGGTGAGCCCGCCCAGTTCGCACCAGCTGGCACCGGTTCTAAGGGGTGTTTGAGGAATGCCTTCATGATCGATGTTTTCCGGGCCAAGACCGGTCGGGTAATTTGGAAAGTTGTACACCTTATTGGCCACATTTTCGGGCAGGTTGGTCAGGACCAGAGAGGCACGGGCCAGGGCAACACTGCGCTCGATCAGATCCTGCCTTCCGAGCTCCTTGCCGTACCACGCAAAAATTCCGGGAAGCATGGCCTGGTGGCCGTTGAGCCAGGCTGCATCGCCATTATCAGTATCAGTGCCACCAAATGGATACGCGGTATAAATGTAATGCGGAGCCCAGGCGGTCTGGTATAATGACAAGTAGTCTATGACCTGTTCCCCGGCATCCAGCCAGGTTTTTTTGCCCCCGGCACGGTACAGGGCGGCAAATCCTTCGGCAGCCCATGACATGGAGACATTTCCTCTCGGGTCCTGGCCGGTATAGGTATCCTTAAAATTCATTGGCTTTACCCCACAGGAAAAATAGACCTCGAAATCGAGCCATCGCTGTTTCGGCAGGATCTCCCTTGTCATAAAAGAGGCCATCCTTTCGGCTGCATCCAGGTACTTCTGATCCTTTGTCGCGAGGTACAATTCTGAGAGGAACCAAATATGAACTCCTTGTTCCCCGTTGAACCGCAGGTAGGGATTCGGCACAAGGCCGGCACTGAACCACGAGGGAAGGCATCCGTTGGAATCGATATTGCCGGTAATAAAGTCGCCATATCTTTTTACGAAAGGCAAAATCCTTTCATTGGGTTCACAAAGCCGGTAATAGCGGAGAAGGTGCGTACAGGTCTTGCTCATGGCCGCAGTCTGGTAGGATTTACTCTCGTTCGAGAAATACCGTTCAACCCGCGATGAATCCATTTCAGCCGGCGGATCCCAGTGATTTCCCTGCCAGCGTTTGGTGAAGACCCGGTAGATCACCGGAAAAGGCCCCTGGTTCTGCGGTGACAGCAGGATCAGGTTGACAATCCTCCGGGCCTTATCCACCAGTCCGCTGTCGCCGGTATGTATGCCCCACCAGTAGATACCGGGGGCATCACGCATATTGTTCCACCAGGTGGTAAATTCGATCATATCATACCAGTCGGGCGCATTATTTTTATAGCCTCCCACCGGCCATCCGTCCATCTCCCACTGCTGCCATTCTTCCATATCCGGATATCCCTTTGGCGCACTGTTATGGATGACCCAGTCGGGTTGACTCACCCACCACCCCTTGTAGGAAGCGCTTGCCGGGAAACATACTCTGGCATACTCCTCGAACGGCATCACCTGGGGCTTCGGCTTCTGCAGCGTGGGGCTTCCGTATCGATCCCAGATAAAGCGGCTTACCGCCTGATATCCCTGAAAAGGCGGGGCATCGGCCTTGATCATCAGGTCGAAGCCATATCTCACCAGATTCTTTTTCAGATGTCTTACCATGGAGCCATTACTGGGATGCAGCCAGTGCATATGATGTGTGGCAACCGCATCAATGAGGCCGAATGAAAACAGCGGTCGGTTGGTCAAACCCGACCTGAGGTTGAAATCCAGGCCGGCAGGCATTGAACAAAGGGAGCTGTCTATTGGAATATCGAGGGGCCTGCCGGCAATCCGGGTGGATGAGAACCTGGCATCCGGGGATAGAACCATCGCCTCATTGATCAGATCCAGATCAGGGATGAGGGCACAAAAGGCTCCCTTCTCCTGCAGGATGACAGCGGGTGAATAAAAAGTCCGGTCACCGAAAATGTCGTCGTCGGCGAATTTTAATTTTGGCGTATGTATGAATTCCGGTTTTTCCGCCGGCAAAAAGAGAAATGGCGAAACCAGATATTCCAGTTCCGGCACTTTCCCGTCAAGCAAAGCCGAGACTTCAATGTGGAACATCGACTGGCCGTTATCGAGCTTAATTGTCTGCTCAATTTGCTGCCCTCCCGAATTCCCGGTTAACAAAATAACAACCCGGTCTCTGCCGGATTCCTTTATCAGGACAGATCCCGACAGCTCGCTGGTCAATAACCGGTGGGTCGGATCCAGACTGGTATTATACAGCCTGATTGCCGAATCCGGCTGTACTTTTGGCGGCAGGAAAGATTGGGTAATCCCGATCCACTTACCGTTGGCCCGGGCATAAAATTCCTGCGAGATGCCACGGTCGTTTTTAATGAACCTGGCCTTGACTTCCGAGTTTCTGATTTCAATTATCCGGCTGCTGCCCTCCGTTTGTTCCTCCACGAAGCAGCCCTGTCGGGTGCAGCTCAGCAAAAACGCAATGAACAGAAACGTCAGGAGAAGCCGGCAATGCGAACTTTCAGTTTTCATGGTTAGTCTTATTCTTTGCGGAATAAATAAAAATCGTCCATCAGCCCATATTCAAATATCTGATATTCCTTTCCCGGCGGGTATCCTTTCACGTTCCTCCAGAATGGCGATATCGCCAGTCCTTTGGGCGGATTGTTATGGAATGGTCCGAGCAGGTTTTTCAGGCTTCCGATCACCGAAACTGAAATTTTGTTTTCGCCTTTCCTGATGACTTTCGACAGGTCGAGGGTATAGGGAGGGTACCCGATGATTCCGGCCGGTTTGCCATTGACAGCAATCTCCGCTATGGTGCCGGTCCATTTACCCAGACGGATTTCGTAATAATCGGAAGGGTCTTTAACATCAAAATTTTTGGTGTATGAAATCCCGTACGGATAGAAAGGCAGTCCCTGACTGCTCCAGCTTCCGGATGCATAGACTGCGGCAGGCGTTGAGATCTTCCAGCCCTTTTCCGCCGCAACAACAGAGAAATTACCTGTGATGTATGCCGGTTCGATCTCGGCATAGATATTCATCGGGGAAACGGTCAGGGAAAGTTCGTTATCGCCCTGTGTGACAGCACTGCCAATGCTGTACACTCCGAAACTGCGGTCGAACCACCACTGCCCCACTGATCTTTTAACCTCCTGTCCGTTAACTTTTACCCTGTAGATGTCGGGGCGCTCAATCACGGCGTTCATGCCCGAAAAATCAAAACTGCCCTCCACGCGGAAACGATATATTGCTGTAAAACCGCTGCCCTGGCTGAAAGTATCCCTCGATAAGAGGCTGTTGTTATACTGGACGAGGCCTTCCCAGGGATTTCCGCCTGGGAATCCATGGCTGCGGAACACCCGGTCGGTGGCATCAAGCACCTGAAGGTCTTTTGTCGTTTCGCCTTTCGTAACCACATCGCAGAAATCCATCATCAGCACATTATCCTTAAGTCTTTCAACGGCCAGAGATGAAGCTGCCGCAACCGGTACCAAACGGCCAGGCTGTTCTGCAGTACTGACGCCCTTTATTTTCGATCCGGAAATATACAGCAGAAGGCTTCCAGCCGGCGGCAAAGTGAATGTCAGCCGGATTCTGTCCTTACCATCCCTGATCGCTGCATAATCTTTCATTTCACCCGTAAAGCCATCCATTTGAGCAGCATCGCTTCCGGAAACTGTGAGTTCGCCTTCCATTGTCCCGGCCTCTGTGGAGTTGACCAGGAAAATTATCTGGCCGTCATCCAGGATCCTCCGGTGGTGATACAGATTACCTCCGGAGATCTTATCGAACTTCAGGTCCTGATCATCAGAAAAACTTAGAAAAGTATCCGGAACCGAATCTTTGATTGTTATAATATTTGTAGCAGGCTGGTTTAGAAATCCGGTAAGCTCTGCTCCCGGCGACCCGTCGATTTTGTCGGGTAATGAATACAGGAACAGCTTTCCGCCCTGGGCTACGTAATCTCTTAAAATCCTGAGTGTTGAAGTATTGATGTTTTCCATCATCGGTGGAAGGACAACCCTGGAATAACTTCTCTTGCCTACTATGAATCTGCCGTTTTCTGCCCTACCCTGCTCCCTGATGATATTCTCTGATCCCAGGTCGAATTCCACCTGGGCTTTCTCCAGTCTGGTGACAAATCCCTGGAAAGAGTTGCCGATCTCCTGAGTGTGCGGGTCAGGTTTGTTGTAGGAGTCGTACATCCACGCCGAGGTGGTTGGCTCCAGCACCAGGATGTCGTTCACCTGTTTTCCGGACGACAGCGCGGCCGACAGCCTGCCGAAATATCTGTTCAGCTGACCGTAATCCTTCCACCACGGTTCATGGTAGGTGAAGTGCGGCGGATGATCGTACTTTCTCGACCCCTCCTGGGTAATCGGCGACATATGCTGGTTCATCATATTTACACCCAAGGCGAACTCCCAGTCGCCGAGCCGTTTCATGTCGGCGAAGGTGAGATCCCAGCCTCCGCCCCCGTACGTTTCGCAGAGGGTGCGGGTCAAACCGAACTGGTTGGCAACGCTGGAAAGTTCCTTAACCGACCTGACATTTCCGAACTGAGCGCTGGTAGAGGTTTCGTTGAACTGATTGAACAGGCAATCGATGCCTGGAATCTGGAACCATGGGTACATAGCCATATTATCAGGCCCCAGCCGGATGAATGGCCACTCATGTTCCCAATAGTGGCCGGTAAGCGAAATACCCTTTTTTGCACAATACTGATAGTAGGGTTTAGCCCATCGGTCGATAAACAATTGCAGTATGGTCTGGGCATAATTATGGCGCACTTTTTTCCAGTCGCCAACCTCTTCATACAGCGAAGTCAGGTTGATGCTGAGATCGTATCCCCATTGTTTCTTGAAAACATCGAAAAGATCCGGAGTCCAGCGGATGCCTCCGGGCGAGTTCAGATGGGGCTCATCCGTGAAAACTCCAGGCATGAACTTCCCGAATTCATCACCGGCCCATTTTTCGTACCCATCCATGGTTACCTGGATAAACTTCTCGGTTACGCCGGGCACCAGCAGGTCGACATACGTGAATCCGCCATACCATTTGCCGTGAAAATAGTAATCGTTGTCACCTTTTGAATACCAGGTTTTGGTGAAAAGCCGGTACTTCCCCTTCTTTCCCGATTCGGCTTTACGGTCGGCAACTTCCCGGAAAGCACCATTTTCTTCTTTAAGCACCAGAAAATAGTGAATAGTATCATCCGGCAGGATCTCCGATGATTTCATCTGGATTCCCTGTCCCTGATTATATGACTCCGGCATCTGCGCGGGAACGTTTCCGCCGGCAAATCCGCTTGGGAAGTTATATTCATCATAGATCCAAACCTTTAGCCCAAGCTCTTTCCCTTTATCAACAGTATATCTAAAAAGCTCATACCACTCATCTGTGAGATAAGAGGTTATCAAACCCGGGCGTGCATGGACAATTACCCCCCCGCAACCAGTCTCCTTAAAATCGCGCAGATAGGCATCGATCTCTTTGCGGGTAATTTTCCCGTTCCACACAAAAAAGGGTATCGTTCCATATTCCGAGGAAGGATTCCTGAATTCTTTCCGGAGCTTACTGAAATCCATTATGGCTCCCGGCAACGGATTCTTGTCCGACAAGCAGGAATCGGTCATAAGGCTGATAGAGCAGAAGCTGATCAGCAGCCAGTGATATATTTTATGTGTGTGCATGGTTTTATCTATTTTTTCGGGGTTAACCGGTCGAGGACTTCCTGCGGCGTGGGCCAGGCGTCGGTTCGAAAGGGCGATGCGGGCAAGCCCGCCAGATTCACCAGGTTGTGGTTTGCAACGTCGGCCCACGCGAACCTTACAGCCACAGGTTTTGCAACGGCGGGACTGCTCACCACGATGCAGTCACCCTCAATCACCGCATTGGCCTTGAAGAACACTCTGTCTTCACCGGCCAAAGTAAACCAATCAAGCGATTTCCCATTGCTCGACTTCAACCCTGATTTTGCGTAATCAAACTTGATCCGGATGTGATTATCCTCGATACTGAATGACCGGAAAACAGGCCCGTTGAAATCGATTTCTTTATGATAGGAGATTCCCAGGGCCAGGAGGCCGAGGCGTCTTCCGATCTCCTCCTTGTTGCCGGGATGAATGTCCACTGAATCCCCGATATCGGTAGTTACCACCATCCCCGTACCCGGCAATGCAAGGGCCGATAATTGGGCCTGCCGGAGCTGCGGGGAATCAACGATCGGCCACCCGTGTCCCACATGCCTGGTGTAATCGTAAGGGGCTAGCTGGACGAAACAGAATGGCAATTCGGATTGCCAGGCTTTGCGCCATTCGGATATCAATGTTATGAAAGCATGGCCGTAGGCGTGGGCTGCCACAGTGTTGGCCTCTCCCTGGTACCAGAGAATTCCCCGGATAGCATAGTGCAGGATCGGGGCAATCATGCCGTTGTAAAAGGTACCGTGTGGCTGTTGGCTTTTATGCCAGTGTTCAATGTCTGTCGTACGCAACAGGTAATCGTAACCCTGGTTGAGTGCACCATCCTTATCGAATGCGGGTGCCGGAATCCAGGGTTCAATGGCTGATCCTCCCCATGAGCTATGTATGAAACCTACGGGAACGCCCAGGTTACTGAATAGATACCTGCTGAAGAAGTAACCGGTGGCCGAAAAGCCGGGGGCATTTTCGGGTGTGCATACCAGCCATTTTCCTTCGCAATCATCCTGCGGTTGGCCGGCCTCTTTTTTTATCACCGTGAAAATCCGGATCAAGGGATAATTTGCGGCAGCGATTTCCAAGGCGGAATTTATGATAGGTGAAGCGCGGACTCCATCCCCCTTGAAATCCCAACCAGCCATCGGTTGTTCCATGTTCGACTGACCGGAACCGAGCCAGACTTCCCCGACAAGGATGTTGTTGACCACTATGCTGTTATTACCCGAGACCTTCATCACGTAAGGGCCACCTGCATTGAACGGCCCCAGACGAACGGACCATGTCATGTCGGTGCCCCCGGTGGCCGATGCGGATTGACCATTCAGTTCAATGCTTATATGCTCACCCGGATCAGACCACCCCCAGATGGTTACCGGTCTGCCCTGCTGAATAACCATGTTGTCGCTCAGGATGGCGGGGAGACGGACTGCGGCAAGGATCGGCCGACCGGTTATGCCAGCGAGAAATAAGAGGTAAATGATTATCGCTTTCCGGAAAACATCCTGGTTCAGCATGATTTTCATGGTTCAGAATTTACCTTGATTTGCTGCCTTTATTCTTGCCGCATCAACTTTTATCAGTTTTCGATCGTAGGTGATCAGACCGTTGCACTCGACTTCGACGTCGGAGAACTGGGTGTAGATCCCCCCGCTGATGCCGTTGGAGGTCATCATCCCATGCAGGGTTTTCAGCATGGTCAGTAGCCTCTCCGTGAGTTCCTCCCGTGTTTTCAGCAGAGGATACCCTGCGTTGGTGAAAGGTTCAAGGCCCTTGAGCGTTTTGTTCCAGGAGTTTTCAGGAAAGAACAGAAAGGTCCCTCCGTACTCGCCCGGCAATGCCGCCCGGGTGCTGTCGGGCATGGCTTTAACTTCCCATTGCCATTCATCCGGACCGGCCGGCGGCCAGGATTTTGTGGGCCCGGGATCCGGTCCCGGATACTGATGTCCGTCGATAATGTCCCCGACGCCAAAATTCTCGCAGCCGCTGGCGCTGTTGACCAATCGGGTCGGATCCAGCTCCTTCACCATTTTTGTCAGCCGTTTGGTGTCGTACTGCCCCCAGGTTTCGTTGAAAACGGTCCAGACGATTACGCTGGGATGATTCCTCAGTCCGTCGATCATCCGTTTCATCTCAAGCTCAAACTGCAGTGCATCTTCCGGCGAGGTATAAAGTTCGTTTGCACCATAACCGGCGGCGGGGAATTTCGGGATCATATCCTGCCATACCATCAGGCCCAATTTATCGCACCACCAGTACCAGCGATCAGGCTCCACCTTGCCATGCTTTCTCGAAACATTGAACCCAAGATCCTTCATGGTCCGGATATCATAGGCCAGCGCGGAATCCGTGGGAGCAGTATACAGGCCGTCGGGCCAGTAGCCCTGATCGAGAAGGCCGCTCTGAAAAACGAACTGATTATTAAGCATCAGTCGGTTAATCCCAGCGGCATCCTTACCTACAGCTATCTTTCTCATTCCAAAATAGCCCTGAACTTCGTCCATCTTCCGGTCACCCTGGAAAAGCGATATTTTCAGGTCGTAAAGGAACGGGTCATCCGGCTTCCACAGCCTGCAGTCCGGAATTTCGAGTGTTACGAAATCTCCCGGTTTGCCGGAGGCGCGGGCGACCACCCTGCCATTATCCAGGGCCGCCGCTTCCACGAAAAAGGAATCGTCGGTCCCTGTGCCCAGGACCTTCACGATCAGAATCTTTTTGTCGATATCCGCCGTTACCTCATATTTTTCTATGCTTGCGGCCGCAACGGGTTCCAGCCACACAGTTTTCCAGATACCGCTCACCTGGGAATATTCAGTCCCATAAGGAGTTGAACGCTGTTTTCCGCTTGGCTGGCGGGGTGCCCGAACATTATCGGTTCGGCCCAGGTCGGTGGGGTCCCATACGCTGACAACCACCTCCTGGTTCCTGCCGGGGTTCAGGGCAGCGGTGATATCCACATTGAAGGGATCATAACCTCCCCGGTGATCAGCAACCTTTTTGCTGTTAACGAAGACTTCCGCCTGCCAGTCGACCGAGCCAAAATGCAGCAGTACGTGCCGGTCCCTCCACTTCCGCGGCACGCTGATCGTCCGCCGGTACCAGAGCAGCTGGCCGGGCTTAAGTTGCTTCATGACGCCCGAGAGAGCCGATTCCAGCGGGAACGGCACGAGGATCCGGCCGGGGAAGGAATCCGGGCGCGGGGCATCCAAAGTAGTTATGGCGTACTCCCACAAGCCGTTCAGGTTCATCCAGTCGGGCCTGACCATCTGTGGCCGGGGATATTCGGGTAAGGCATTGTCCGGGGTAACCTGGCTGGTCCAGCGGGTTGCCAATGGTCCTTCGGCCGGGCGCCAGGGTTTATCTCCCTTATTTGGTGCACAGGCTGTTAGTAAAACCAGAGTGGAATATATAATGATGTTCTGAAGGCGGATTTTCGACATAGTGCGTAGGATTTAATTGGTAATTATGCTGATCTCATCGAAAAATGCCTCTTCATTGAACCATTGGTTGTTTTTCCCGCCAGCAGGTATTTCAACCGCGCTGTATCCGGCATAGTAAAGGTCGGTATCGTTCCGCAGCCTGATCCGAATTCTCTTTTTAAAAGGCATGGGGATATAGCAGTTGTAAGCCTCCGGGACCTTTTCCAGGTAAGTGGATGAGTAATAAATTCCCTTGCCCTGGCACCCGTCACCGAAAAAATCCGCAGCCGGTACTTGCACCGCCGGTTTTAAGGCATCATCATAATAGATTTCAATAACAAGGCCGCGGGGCAGTTCCTTCGATGCCGTCATGCTGAGCTGCGACATGCGCAGCATCCTGACGATACCCGGACCCTCCAGATCGGCAATGGTTACCGTGGAATGCCCGAGCAGGGGAGCCAGACCCCTTTCTTCATCATAATACCACAGTCCGCTCGAAAGGCCCTGCTCCTGCTTTTTTTTGATCAGGAAAGGTTCTTCAGGACCGGATCGGTTGCAGCCCGTAAAAGCAATCAGGATCATTATCGGGATTGCAATAAGACCGTACCGATTGGTAATATTTGAATTGTTCATTCCGGGTTTCTATTTTCCACGTATTATCCGTCCAGACTATAGTTCCGCCCTGAACATCCCTCCTGACGCGACTTCCACCTTTAGTTTGGCCAGTTCTTTGGCTGTTGCCCTCACAGCTTTCCCATCGTTGATGAGCAGCTCGTAATCCCCTTCAGGAAGCCCCTCGATACGCATTTCCACGGTAAAGTTCTCCTTGTACGGAACTTTCAGGCCGGCAAGAAGGGATTTCAGTTTAATATCTATCTTGTTGTCTTTCAATGTGTAAGTGACAACTGAGATCCCATCAATCCCTAAACCGATATTCTTTTCGAAATTGATATAAATGCCACCCAGCCTGTTCATCAGGTGAGCCGTTGCAGCCAGTCCCCCGATCTCGCACCAGCTCGGTCCGGAGCGGAGCGGCATCTGTGGGAACCCCTCATGGTCAATGTTCTCGGGACCCAATCCCAAGGGAAAATTCGGATATTTGTATACATCATTTTCTACATTTTGCGGCAGGTTCACCAGAGTAAGCGATGAACGGGCGGCTGCCACAGCGCGCTCCACCAGGTCCTGCCGTCCGGCAATGAGGCCGATCCTCATAAGTCCATCGGTAAAGCGATGACTCCTCTGGTCAAGCCATTCCGCGTCGCTGTTCTGTGAGGAGAATCCTCCGAACGGATAGGCTGTCAGGATAAAATTCGGCGCCCAAACCGCCTGGTAAAACAGTGAGTAATCAGCTGCAGCTTCAGCAGCATCCAGATATTCTTTCTTTTGCGTGACTTCATAAAGCGAAGCGAATCCCTCGAGAGCCCAGGAGGTCGACATATTATTGGCAGGGTACTGGCCGGTGCGGGCATCATAAAATGTTTCGGGCTTCACGGCGCAGGAGTAAAAGGTTTCAAAGTCATACCATTTCTGGTGTGGCATTACCTCATTGATCATAAAAGCGGCCATTTTTTCTGCAGCCTCCGCATATTTTTTATCTTTTGTTGCCCGGTAAAGTTCGCTGAGCACCCAGATGTGCGCTCCCCCGTCGGCATTCCATCGTATGCTTGGCACCGGTTCAAGCTTGGGGCTGAACCATGCTGGCACACAGCCGTTCGGGTCCATATGGCTGATCAGAAAATCGCCGTAGCGCTGTACAAACGGCAGAATGCCCGGATCATTTTCGCAGTTCTGAAGGTAGTGCATCAGGAAGCCTGCCGTTACGCTGGCCGAAGCGGTCTGGTAAACACCCTGACTATTGTTATACCCCCAGTAGGAGCTCACAAAAGCCGGATCGTATCCCTCCATTGGCGGATTCCATAAGCTGAGCTGCCAGGTGTGTTTATTGATATCATACAGTCCGGGAAACATCCCTTCGTTCTGGGGCGAAGCCAGTGTGAAGCGTATAATCCTTCTCGCCTTGTCGATGAGGGAGGAGTCGCCCGTCTTTTTTCCCCAGTACCATATGCCCGTGGCGTCGCACACATTGTTCCACCATGCGGTGTTGTAAATGAACTGGTACCACTGCGGTGCCGAGAGCCGGAAACCACCGACAGCAACACCGTTCAGGTCCCATTCCTGGTAGGAGGCCAGTTCGGGTTTGCCGCTACGGTTTGTCACTACCGGCCCCTTGCTCACATCATAACCCTGGTAGGCAAAGGAAGCCGGGTAACAGATCCTTGCATATTCAGCAAACGGCAACACCTGTGGCCGGGGCAACTGAAAATATCTGGTCCCGTACCGCTCCCACAAATAGGAAGAAATTCGCTGGTATCCACGGTATTTTTCAACATCAGCTTTCAGGAACAACTCAAAACCGTATTTCAGGCTGTTAGACGACAAAGTGCGGATCTGCGCCCCGTTTTCATTCTCATGCCTCCAGTATACATGCTGCTCTGTCCAGTAATCAAGAAAACCATAGGACAGAACCGGCTTATCGGTGATTCCTGAGTTCAATGTCAGGTCCATCCCGGTTGGAAAGGAAACCTTGGTGGTGTCCACAGGTATGGCGAAAATCTTCGGATGTTTCTGCGGACGGGCACCAGCAGCGTAAACAACATGGTCATTGATCATCTCGAGGTCAGGAACCAGGGCCGCCATCAGGCCGCCTTTTTCCAGAATGGTGGCCGGGGCAAAGAATTTCCGGTCGCCGACCAGATCATCATCCGCCCGCTTTACCGTGGGAGTAAACATATAGTCGGGCTTGCTGCCGGGAGAAAAAACGAATGACGACAACAGGTATTCAACCCTGGGCTGATTTTCCGGCAGACTGGCCGTTACCTCAATATGAAAGTAATCGCTATTCTTTTCCAGAGATACAAGCTGCTCGATTTTGTTGGAGCCGATTCCACCGGAAAATAAAATGCGTGCCTTCTCTTTTGTATTTTCCAAAACTTTTGCCGACCTCAAACCTTCCTGCACCATCAGCCTGAAATCATTGGCAAAACCAGGCCCCCTGCCATACAGGGGCATAACCTGCCCGACAGGTTGTTCCGGCCTGACCATCGATTCCAGGACCAGTTCCCACTGCTTATCTTTCAAAACATAATAGGTTTGAGCAATCACCGGTCCGTTCAGCTGAAACCGGGCCTTAACCAGTCCGTTATCAATTTCGATGATGGAATCATTCTGTTTAACGGATACGGCTGGTTCATTCTTCCCTGGTCCGCTGCAACCGGCGAAAACCAAAATCAGGATAATTATACCGTTAAAAATCAAGCATTTAAAGTTTTTCATAATTGTCTGATTGTTCTATTTATTTAATGCCGGGCCAACTTCCACATTCACCTGATGGGTTTTCCCATCCTTTAGCGCTAGGACCAGGTTTCCTTGAACAGGTTTTCCATCCAGCCGGATTTTTGATTCTCCGGGAGCAAGTTTGGTATTTCTCTTCACCAGAATTGAATAATGATCCCCCCTGAAGGGCCGTTCGACACTATATTCATTCCATTCGCGTGGCATCCGCGGATCAATCACCAGCCCTTCAAATTCCGGTCTGACGCCCAGCAGGTAATAGTTGTAGGCGATCCACATCCAGGAGGTGGCTTCACCCAGGCACCACTGAAACTGTCCCTTTCCGGCCAGCCGGTGATCGGGTCCCACATAGTTTTCAGGATATACATACGGCTCACACTGATACACTTCCATTTTCTTTGTTTGATGAGAGAGTGAAGCTTTGGTGTACATTTCCCAGGCCAGGTCATCCTTTCCTGCCATAGCGGCTGCTATGATTGCCCACCCCACCGGTCTGGGATAAATATTTGCATTCCGAAATCCCGGTGCATAGATCGATTGGGTTCCAACATACTCATCGTAGGAGGTATAAGAGGGAGAAAAAACCATAGGTCCATAATCACTCATGGTCATGGATTTTACGGAATTCATGCATTTATCGGCCCTCTCCTTGTCGGCAACTCCGCTGAGAACAGCCCATGACTGGGAGTTTAAATAGATCTTGCCTTCTTTATTCAGGTGGCTTCCTACCGGGGTGCGCTTGCCATTTCGGTCGGCGAAAACCGCTAAATACCACTCACCGTCCCAGGAGGTTTCGTTGATTGCTCCTTTCATAAAATTGTAATCTTTTTCCCATTTCGCCGCCAGGTCGTCGCGGCCGCAGAGCCTTGCAATTTTGGCATATTCTTTCAGCCAGTAGCACAACTCCATGCCAAACATCACGCTCTCAGCCTGGCCAAACTGGCTTACCTTGGTGAACTCATCCATCCAGTCGCCCACATTGGCCGGTATGCGTGGCAGGCCGTTCACCGACAAACCCGAAAGGGCAATCGTGAACGCACGGTCGAGATGGTTCCACACAGTGCCGGTGGTACCCTCAAGATATGGGTATTCCTTATTCAGAAATTCTTTATCTCCGTTTTCCTTGATATAATTAAGAATGGAATACAGGAAACCGTAGGTGTCGTGGTGATGAGGAACCTTGAATTGCGATCCTGCCTTGATGTCCTTCGGGTCTTTCTGGATATCGGCATATCGCATGGCCGGATAGCTGACTGCAATTTCCGTGAGCGAAACATTGTCGGTCTGGCATTTCAGCAGGTAGTCGATCATCTGACCGTTCACGGTCTTATTAAACGGTAAGGTGATATGCTCAGGGAAAACGCTGATGTTTCCTCCTTCGATTCCATAATTCCAGAGGCCTATCCCGGCAATATTTTTGTCATTTTCGCTTCTCTTGATGACTTGATTCCAGTGATACTTGGTCCAGATGTTCACAATCCTGTCGTTGGCAGGATCCGGAGTTTTGGAATTGATGTTATTTTTGAGGAGACCGGAATAAAAATCGCTCATCCTTTTAAATTCCCGGTCTACGACAGCCTGGTCAGAATATTTCTTAATCAGGCGGGCAGCTCCCTCCTTACTGTAATCCATGCCGAGGATATAGGTCATCACCGCCTCGCCGTTCGGCTTCACCGTGACTTCCGTCTGAAGCACTCCCCAGGGAAAATCATCCTCGCTCCAGAAATCGGTGTTTGACAGCTTCCCGTCAGCCACTTCCTGTGGGCGGGCAAAATCGAGCTTGTCTCCCAGGAAGAGCCTGCGGATGGCCTCATGGGATTTCACCGGAAGCGTGGCGCTGAGGAACCCTGTGGAGGGCCAGGCCCGGCAGAGTCCCACGTTGATCCAGTCGGGCTGGATTGCCCAGATTGTATTATCCGAGAAAGTGGTCCTTTTATAAAGGTTCTGCTGGCTCCCGGCCCTGCCATCACCGCGATAAATAATATACTTGTTGCCGTCGCCCAGGTTCCATTCCACCTGACCAAACACTTTTAAACTACGTTCTTTGGAAGAAAGGTTGGTGAGATTCACCTGCATGAGCAACACATTGTCATCCAGGGGAATGAAATAGGTGACCTCTGATTTCACCTGGTCCCTCGTGCATACGATCCGGCTGTAACCCATGCCGGTCTGGCACTCCCATTCGCCCTCGGATTCCGGATTGTTGATCCAGGTAGATTTTCCGTTGTCGCCGGCTCTGACCCAGAAATTACCGGAAACCTCCTGCGGGTTGGTGAGCCCGTTGATGGTGGGGTCCGACATGAATACCTCAATACCCCCCTTCTGGGTCACCCAGGCGGTGAGAAAATTGTTCGAAAGCCTGTTGAACCATGGTGTTGGAAGATCTCTTTTATATATATGGCAAACCGTTCCGTCATCGGAAAACTTGTACCACGGTTTTTTGTCCTGTGAATTTGCGATGAGGAAGCACCCCACGAAAAACAAGGAGAGAAGAGGCTTGAGTGTTTTCATTATTTCGGGATTTACTTGATTTGAAAGTCTATTTGATTCTCAGAAACTTTTTTCTGGCTATACTATTTCCATTGGAGATCTCCAGGAAGAAGACTCCGGCAGGAAGCGTAGAAATATTGCACAGCATTTTCCGCGCCGCAACAAATTGGTTGTCAGAAATCAGATTGCCAGCCAGCGAAAAGTATCGTAATCTATTGAAGCCTCCTGTTGCTTCAATGTTTATGTAGTCGGAGGAGGGATTGGGATATACCCTGAAATCATAATCCGTTTTACCGTCGAGACGCGCCTGGTCGACGAACAGGTCACCGCCGGGATAAACCGAAATCGTCAGTCCGGCCAATGTCTTCCCGGGCAGGCTGTCAGTACGCGCACCATTGAGCACAAGAGAGTAGATCCCATCCGGATCAAGTCCGTCGATTTTCAATACAAAGTCATAGGGTTGATTCCATGGCTCCTTCAGGATATCGAGCATGGAAGTCATCCCGATAGTCAGGGTTTTGCCGGAAAGGCTGAACCCGTTGATTGTTACTCCGTCGACTCCAACGGCCAGGTTTTTATCTGTATTAATATACGCTCCTCCCAGTTCCCGATATGCATCCGACAAGCCGGTAAACACGCCGGAGCCCTCGCCCCACCCAGGGTGGGTTCGCATGGCCGACTGGGGGTGCCCCTCGTGGTCGATGTTCTCAGGGCCGAGTCCGAACGGATAGATATTGGTATACTCGTATATCCCGTTGGATTTATGAAGCGGATGGTTGATGAGTACCACCGACGAACGGGCGGCGGCAACACCACGCTCCAGGAGGTCCTGGCGGCCAAGCCTTTTGCCGTACCAGATGAATGGTTCGGCATATTCCGCCTGCCGGGCATCCAGGTAAGTGGCATGGTCGGCATTGTCGACCGTAAATCCCCCAAAAGGATAGGCTGTATATATGTAGTGAGGGTCCCAGCTGCATTGGGTGAAGGTGAGGTAGTCGATGCATTTTTCGCCGGTTTTCAAATATATCTCTTTACCCGAGGCCCGGTACAGGGCGGCAAACCCCTTGGCCGCCCAGCCAACGCTAAGGTTGCCGCGCGCCAGCTGGCCCTGCTCCTCATCACCGGTAAACGAGAGAGGCTTGGCTCCGCAGGAAAAGTATTGCTCCAGGTCGACCCATTTTTGCCGGGGAAGTATATCCCGCACCAGGTAGGCGGCAATCTTCTCAGAGGCATCAAGGTATTTCTGATCGCCTGTAGCAGAACATAATTCAGCCAGGAACCACATGCCCGCGGCAGGCTGAGCACTCTTCAGCAACACCTCCGAGAGCTTCATGTTCGTTCCGACATACGACGGGATCGTCCCGTCAGGGTTGACCGCTCCGGCCAGCCAGTCGCCGAATGTCTTTACAAACGGAAGAATCCGGCTGTCGGCTTCGCAGTTCCGGTAATATTCCAGCAGGCGCGCACAGGTCATGCTCATGGAAACCACGTCGTAAGTGCCGCAGGCCGGACCTGAGCTGAAGAGCCCGTATTGACCGTTGAGCACATCGAAACTATTTTTCTGCCAGCTTTTCAGTGATGCCCGGTAGATGAGCGGAAAGAGGCCGGAGGCGTTCTGCGGGGCAGCGAGGGTGAGGTTAATGATCCGTCTGGCCTTATCGGTGAGGGTGGAGTCATTGAGTTTTTTACCCCAGAACCAGAGGCCCGAGGCATCCCTGACATTATTCCAGAACATGCAGTTCCAGAGAGCATCCAGCCATCCGGGCACCGCGCTTCGGAATCCACCGCATGGCTGCCCGTTCAGTTCGAAGGAGAGGAACGACCCCTCGTTTTTATATCCATCAACTCCGGGCTGAACGGCCATCGGAGCAAAGGTGACTTCCTGCACTGTTTTAACGTATTCTGAAAAAGGCATGGCCAGATGACGTTTCCCGGTAAAAAGCGGATGTCCGTATTTTTCCCAGATATACCGGGTTATTTCCTGATAACCTGAATGGTCCGGGGCATCTGCTCCAAGGAAAATATCAAACCCATAGCAGGGGGAATTGGAGTCCAATGTACGGAGCATGGAACCATCATTCGGATGTAAATATCTGATATGATGCTGAATCACATTATCAATCAGACCGTAAGAAAAAACCGGTTTTTTGGTAAGCCCGGTTTTCACATTCATGTCGAGGCCGGTGGGCATGGTGTATTTATCCTTTACCAGCGGTACTGAAAATTGATTTCGCGGGACCAGATTGGTCCTTCGGGCATCGGAGGATATGATCCGGTAATCATTAATCATTTGCAGATCAGGTACCAGGGCAGAAAACAGTCCCTCCTGTTGCAGAATGATTGCAGGCGAATGAAAACTGCGATCCCCTATGATCTGATCCTCAGCGGGCGTGCTCCATCGGATTTCATTGTACTTCAATGTTGGGGTATGAACAAAATCCGGTGTCGAATCTGTGTTGAATTCGAAGGTGGAAAGCAGGTATTCCAGCTTAGCCGGTTTATCGGGCAACACAGCTGAGACCTCAAAATGGAAGAAATCCGCTTCCTCACCCAGGGAGATCACCTGCCGGATCTGAACACCGTCCACCGATCCTGTGAGTTCAACATAATTTTTCCCGTTGCCGTCAGTGCCGCTGGCAATTTTGGAGAAATTCCCGTTGACTAAAATTCTTCGCTGGCCCAGGGAAGTATTGAATAATTTATTTCCCCCGGAAGGAAATGTGCCAGCCGGATAAAATGATTGGGCTACCCGGATCCACCGTCCATTTTTCATGGCATAGAATTCCTGGCTAACTGTTTGGGAATTAAGGGAAAACCGGGCCTGAATGATTTTGTTTCCCAAATAGGTGGTATCGCTTGATGCCGCCACCGGCTGAATTAACCCCACCGAAAATAAAAGGCATGCTAAAAATTTACCCGGAAAGCTGATCATATTGAATTTTCCTTTTTTCTATTCCAGACTATTTAATGTCAGCCATTGAAGGCTTTAATAACAAATCATCATACCAATACCAGACTGGTCCGAATATCTCCGGAGGCCGTTGCGGTGCCCCGGGGTATTCCTTCCAGGATCCCTTGGTCTGCTTGTTCTTTTTTGTGAAATGAACATGATGGATCAGTTTGATTTTTCCATCGGAATACCAGGATTCCCAGGGCCTATCATCCGACTTGTCCATCGGCGGCAGAATATATATCACCGGTCCGTCGCCCCCAAGAATATGGGGAATGACCACCCAACGGCATTGCTGATAATAAGCTTTTCCAGAAGCAGAAAGCGGTTTTATCAGCATCTCTTCGGCATCAAAACCAAGTACTCCTGCGGCATCAAATATTCGTGCACGTTTCAGCTGATCGTGCAAGGAGGCGGGTTTACCAAGATAGCGTGGACTGAGGTCGTTTTCCTCCAGTTTATACCAGCGGGCGACTCCATTTTCAGTGGGATTCTTCAGTGGATATAGCACCCAGGATTCTTTGCGGGTGATGCCCTTGTCATCCCGGTACCATCTCTCCCAGGGGGTCCAGCCGGTTTCCTCTTCCGGCGGCAGGGCGTTGATCATGATCCCTCCCCCCTCATGATAGTCCACCGACCAGCGATACCGGCGGTAACTATGATCAAAACTCAGGGCCAGAGGCTTAATGGTTGTATTAAAATCCAAACCGATCTGACGTGCGGCTTCGATAACGCCTGCCGAGCTTAAAGTGGCAAGAAAATCATGTCCTGTGGGATCATTTCCCGTGCAACCGCAACCCCAGCAAATCATTAGAAGGATGACATATTTTTTCATGTTTACTGTGGTATTTGCGACATTAATTTTGAACCGCATTAACCGGTAACCCTGCTGTTTTATCGTTGGCGATCACCAGGAATTCTTCCGTTTTGCCTGTCGTTAATACCCTGGGGGTTTTAAACCGGATTGTGCCCGTTCCGTTCAATGTGAAGCTCTTCAGGCTTAACGACCCGTTCAGCGAAGTTATCTTCACGGATTTATCCGGGCCGCTGTCAGCAATCTCAGCCGTTCCATACTGATATCCGTTCGACCAGAAATATTTTCCCGGTTTCGGATTGAAATTCATGGTCTTTTTCACCGCTGAATAGTTAAATCCCGTATAAGCCAGCACACCTCCCCAGGCTGCCATGGCGCGGGCATACCGGTGGCCGTATTCCCCTTCGTTGAAAGGGTTGCGCTTATTGCCGTCGAAGCGGTCACGAATAGCCTTGTATACCTGTAATCCTGCATCCTGCTGACCTTCGTATAGCATGCCAATGGCGGCAGTATATTCAAACCCGGTCATGATCTCGGTATAATATGGAAAAGGAAAATCAAGCAATTCCCCTTTGGGATAGCTCGCCATGATCAATCCCGACTCTTCGCCCAGGCCAAAGCTTCTGAAGGTGTTAAAATGCTCATTGAAATTCGACACATAATTAAACTTCATAATGCTTCGGAGGGCCGTCTGAACATGAGACTGGTCAAGGATATATCCGAGGCCTGCCGTGTGTGCCAGATATTGGCCGGCCAGCTGGTCCACCAGGCAGCCCTTTCCCAATTGAGCAATTTTTGTAGTTCCTTCGGGGATATGGTGCTCATAATAATCTCCGTTGAAAAGATTGGCATCTATCCATTTTCTCCCGTTGACATACAAATCATGACACTCTTTGGCAAAAGCCTGGTCTTTCACGGCAATGGCCATCTCTTCCGATGCCCTCAGTGCGCCCAGATACCAGCCGGCCATTTGAGGATTCGGGCCCAGGTAACTTATATCCATCGTATTAGCCTGACTTCCTTCCATGACCCCGTCTTTATTCGGGTCCCAGATTCCTGTCCAGGCAAAGCTCATGGCCTTTTTTATGTTGGGCCACATAGAGAGAAGCTTCTGATCGTCACCCGAAAGTTGCCATTCCCGGTACATTTTTATCAGGGTGCCCATTTGTCCGTCAGCAGCCCAGTGCTTGAATGATTTCCCCTCCTCTTTCAGCGGGAGTCCTACGCGATGGCTCATGCCACCATTGTCGTTGGTAGCGAAATTGAATTCCACTTCCCTGAATTTTGTAGCCAGGTTACCAAACAGATAAGGAATGGTAGTTTCATAATTCCAGACGTGAAAGCAGGTACCGAAACCCCAGCCAGATGATTTTTCAGCTCCGATCGAACTTCCCTTGATACTTCCGGTGCCCTCCCATCCGAAAGGATAACCATCGGCCGTGCGGAACATGGTCTGGGAGCGGAGATTGTTCAGATTAAACAGAGCAGCCTCCTTAATAACATCGGGTATATCTGACTTTACGAAGGCACTCACAAATTTTACTGTTTCCGTTTCGAGGTTCTTCAGCTCTGCAGATGTTTTCTCTGCCACATCCCAGGCATCTTTATATTGGGTAGTGTAGAAATTACCAACAATTGCTTTCGGCTTATCCGGTTCGGTCCCGCTGTCCCAGGCGCGCCTGTTGGGGAAATGCCAGGTGAGCAAAAACGTGACCGACTTTGTTTCTCCCGGCAATAATCTGGTTTTTATCGCCAAAGTTGCCGGTGGGGTTAATATTTTCTCCTTTTGAATGGGGATGACTTCCCCTTTATCAATTTGTTGCTTTTCGGTTAACCCTTCATCATTCGGATGTTCTGTGAGCTCTCCGTCAGCAATAAAATCATCCCAGAATTCCCGAAAGGTCCAGTTCCATCCCAGCCTTACCCAGGAGGTCCGGTAGGTTACATCTTCATCCGACAGTGTTGTGAGGGCCATGGAGCCGTAGTTGATATCATCGGTATCCTTTCGTGTAGAAAACATATAAACACCTTTTACGGAGCCTGATTTTCTATACTCATTTTTGTTATCAACCGGCTTTCCGCTCCACCCGTCCACTCCGATAAAATTAGGAATCATGCCGCATACTGAGGTCTCCACGGGCACATCGGATGTATTGGTTATGACATAGCGCAGCACTGCTACCGGAATTCCGCTTTTACTTTCATCACCAACGATGAGTGGATTAAAGGCCTCGAGCCGAATGTTCAGCGGAACCTCTTTGTGCTTGAACGTGACCTGAGCCAGCGGATAAGCTGCAGCGAAAGAGGTTTCCTCAAATCGCGGAAATCCACCGTTCAGGGCATCAGCGCCCCAATCTCCGTAATATTCCTTAACAGGTACCGGACCTTCGAGCACTCTCACGCCGGCTTTGCCTCCCTGAGATTTATAATAGATGGCAAAGAAGGGGCCGTTGGCGATTGTGGGCTGCACCAGCTTGAAAGCAGGCAGCCATCCGATGGCACCGCGGTTCATCATTTCCCAATCACGGAGATCACCGCGTCCCCCGATGGAAACGCTCCCGGTTCCGATACCTCCCAGCGGCATGGCGACTTCGGTCAGGTAAATTCCTTTATAGGTTTTCAATACCGGCCATTGCTTATTTAACTCCTGTGCGTGTGCGTGATTCAGGCAGAGGACGAGACTCAACAGGGAAAGAGTGCTTATGATCTTTTTCATTATTAAAGATTCAGTGTTGGAAGGTTCACATTTTTATACTGAACAGCTGATTTTCTCCGGATTGTATGGTTTTTGCGGCATTTGAAGAAGATTTGCCCAGACCTTCGATGTTAACGGTTGCAACATCAATTTTCCCATTCAAAACATTCAATTTCACCTGCTTTTCACCATTTTTCTGAGATATTTCCACCGTTCCGTATGAATATCCGTTTGACCAGAAGAAATTACCCGTGATGTTTCCGAAGGTGATTTCCTTTGTTACTCCTGAATAATGGAATCCGGTCAGGGCAAGCACTGCTGACCAGCTGGCCATGGCCCGGCCATAGTGATGCCCGCATTCAGCTTCATCAAAAGGACTTCTCTTTCTTCCGTCATAGCGATCCCTGATATTCCTGATGCATTTCAAGCCATCTGCTGTTTGCCCTTCCTGAAGCATACCTATTGCAGCGACGTATTCGAACCCTGTCATAACCTCAGTAAAATAAGGAAATGGATTCGCCGGCCTGGTTCTTGGATAGGAAGCCATCAAAAGGGCTGCCTCATCACTTAGAACATAGCTTCTGAAGCAATTGAAATGATTTGAGAAATCCGGCAGGTAATTATATTTCATTATACTCTTCAAGGTAGTGGCCACATTTTCCTTCTTCACCAGATATCCTAATCCGCAAACATGGGCAAGGTATTGACCAACAAGCTGATCGACCAGACAGCCTTCTCCCAGCTGGTATTCAGGATTTCCATAATCTGTGGAGCCCATTCCAACCAGTTGCTCGGCAGGAATATCTTCTTTTTTGGGAACAACGACTTTGTGAATATAATATTCGCCGTTAAAGAGATTTTCATCCGTCCACTTGCTTCCGCTTTCAAAAAGCTGCCTGCATTTCAGCGCCATATCCTTATCTTTCATATAGGTCGACATCTCCTCCATTGCGCGTAAGGCGCCGAGGTACCAAATGGTCATCTGGGGATTGGGACCATAATACTCCACATCCATGGTATTATGCTGAACACCTTCCATTACCCCGTCCTGGTTACCATCCCATCCACCTTTAATCCAGGCATAGCTCAATGCACTTTTTGCCCGTGAATAGAGTCCCTTCAAATAACTATCATCGCCGCACAATTGCCATTCCCTGTATAACTTTATAATGCAGCCCATCTGGCCATCGGCAGCAACTTTAGCAAATTCAGGAATGTTGTCCATGGGCAATTTTACCCGAAAACTCATCAGTCCATTGTCTTTGGTTGCCTTACCAAATTCAACATTCCGGAAGGTTCGCGCCAGGTCGCCGAAAAGAAAAGCGGTTGCAGTTTCATAATTCCACACATGGGTGCAGGTTCCAAAACAGCATCCGACCTTATCTCCGCATCCTTCCCAGGCAAAAAAGTTTCCATCAGAAAGGCGAAAACAGGTTTGTGTTCTCAATGTGCTTACATTAAACAGGGCGGCCTCTTTAACCTCGGTTGGAATATCGCTTTTGCAGAATGCGCTGACAAACTCAACAGTTTTATTTTCCAGCTGCGTCAGCTGTGGCGCAGTTTTGGCAGCAATGTCCCAGGCACCGGAATACCTGGTCGCGTAATAGTTTTTCAATGGCTTGGATGCCCATGCTGTCCTGTTCGGAAAGTACCAGGTAACCAGGAATCTGATGGTTTTTCTTGCACCTGCCGGAAGAATCTCGCTCACAGCAAGGGATGCCATTGGTTTATTGGAAATATTATCTTCTCTGTTTTCAAGTTTTCCATCCATAGAAAGATCATCCCAGAAATCCAGAATTGATGATCCCCATTTCTCCGGCAACCAAGCAGTTCTATAGGTTACATTTCCCTTCGACGTAGTTACCAGGGCCATTTCTCCCCATTGGTCAACCTTCTTATCAACTCCTTCAGATGAAAATATTATTCCACTAACGCCCTGATCTTTACTGAAAGAATTTTTGTTTCCGACTGCCTTACCTTCAGTTCCGTCCTCACCGATAAAGTTTTGCATGGTGCCACATACACTGAATGGAATATCCTTATTCGTGGTGTTTGTCAACTCAAAATCAATCACCGCCATAGGGATGCTGCTGTTATCGATATCGCCCGGTATCAGAGGGTTGAATGCTTTTATTTTTACCTCGATGGGCACCTGAGGTGTTTTAAGATTCACCTGTCCAAATGGATATGCCGCATCGAAGGAAACCTCATTAAATCGCGGCAACCCGTGATTTGATGCGATCGCGCCGGAATTCCCTTCATACAGATAAAAGGGCACCGGGCCTTCCAGCAATCTCAGATCCTTTTTGCCATCGATCTCGGTAAAGAGTGTAAAAAAGGCAGCGGTTTCTCTTCCCGACGCCGGATTGTAACCTTTTGCCGGACGGCTCATTATTTCCCAGTCCTGAAGGTTTCCTCTTCCGCCCAGTGATACCGTGCCTGTTCCAATTCCGCCAACCGGAAGAGCAATTTTATAAACGTGTTCCTGATCATATTTTCTAAGTACAGGCCAATCTGCACCGCTCGCATTTTCAAGATAAAATGCCGAAAGAAACAAAACAGCAATGAATAGAGTTAGTGATTTCATGATCTGTCATTTAATTATTGGGTATGGGTACTACTGAAATATGTGGCATCATTTTTTGACAACTTCAAAGAAAATTCCGCCGACAGCAATCTTCGGTAAACTATCGCTCCGGCATATACCGCTGATAGTTATAATATCGCCGGGTTTCGAGTTGAAGATGTCGAAAAAATACCAATCGGGAATACGG
>CAILAQ010000232.1 GCA_903832165.1 uncultured Bacteroidota bacterium
GTACGGATTCCTTCGGCAAAAATATCTTCAGTTTCAACGAAAGTATGCTCGATACCTTCATCATTTCCAAGCACTTCCACAATAGGAACGTTTGCTTCCAGATCCGGGGTCCAGACGAAGTTGATCAGGCGGCTGATTCCATTACGTATATCGCACTGAAAGATAACCCTTGCGAGGTTTGTATTGTGTTCACTCGCATCAGTTACGGATACATCTTTTGTTTTAAGTTGCCAAACCTGGTATCCTTCAAACTTGTAGTAAACATCGCAATCCGCCAGATCTGCCGGGCAAACGATGAACGGATCGCGTTCATGGTAAGCTTCCATGAAGTTATTGGAGGATGGCTTATTCCAGATATGGAAAATCAGTTTCTGATCCTGTTCCACAATGGTGAGTTCCGGTGCATCCGGACCATCCACCACCTGGAAGCAGTTTTCAAACAGGCGCTGAGCTTTTTCGTCGCTCTGCAGCATTTTGTCAACCGAGGCAAGCAGGTAACCGTCGTATGAACGGGCCCATACAGCTCCAACCGTAATGTCATTTACAGCACCCGGTTCCAGTACGAACGGACCGGATGACTGAACAAACCGGCGGTCGCCCGGGAAATTTCCCGATGTTTCTTCTGTCCAGCTGACCTGTGGTATGCCACCCTGGCCCCATCCGCACGGGTCGGATTCGCGGGGAAACATAAAGTCGCTGATCGGGCCGGTTGCACCGCTGGAAGGATGGCCATTCCCACCGTAACGCATGCGTTCATTATCTTTCCAGTAACCGCGAAGGTACCCATAATACTGGGCGGCGTTTTCCGGATCGCCCTGCGGACCGGACTGATTGTTGTAATAAACGAAGCGGCGCATACCCCATCGTTCATTATCCACGATGCCGTCGCCAAAATTCAGACCGTTGATGTTTCCGTTCAGGATACAATCATTGCAGATGAGGTTGTATTTGTCATCATAGCTTTTGCAATCGTCTTTTCCGTTTGGATCCTGATAAGGTCCTTCAAAAAAGTCGAGGCCGATGGCCGGAGGGTTAACACCATAAGCCCAGGCTTCTCCGTTGCCGTCGACAGCATTGCCGTTGTAATCATAACCTATTCCCTTGGTAACATGACAACCTACATAATCATCATATGAATAACCGACATCTGAATCGCAATAAACCCCGAAATAAGTCTCGATCAGGGTATAAGTTGAACGGTTGATCAGCGCATAGTTATAAAAGCTCATGTCGTTCATGGCATCGTTTGTCGAGAATTCGAAGGCCTGTGCGCGGATTTCCATTCCGATAGCTTCGCTTTCCGGGGTGGTGTGAATATTTCCGCGGTCATTGTATACCCACCAAACGGTTCCATCTCCAAACAGGCGTGGACGCCTCAGTTCACGCGTGGTACCGCAGGGAAGAATGCCATCTAAATCATAAAATGGATAATCACCATCAGCGGCATTGTAGAAACCATCATCATTATTATCCCAGAATGGAGCCAGGTAAAAGTCGTAACCTGATGCGGCATCAGCATGAGCCGGCCAATCGAGAATAATCTGAGGAATGGAATATCCTTTAAATTCAAAATCCCTTTTATCAGCGGGAGTGTTGTACCACTCGCGGAAGGCTTCCACCTGATAACGGTTTATCTCAAAATGACGGTCATATTGATAGCAGACTTCAACGTCGGTGGTGCCGCGTTGCTCGCCCGACATGATCAAGGGACCAGGCCAGTAATGCTTCAGCCATCCGACCCAGTTTGAGGCGCACAGTTTGAGTTGTCCGTTGACGTCGGTACCCCCGATCCAGATGCCGCCTGAATAAAGGCAAACTTTCCCGGAACCTTTCGGGATTTCATAACCAGAGGCATTCCCGCTGATATCGGTCCAAAGAACCCCGTCCATATGGATGTAGGTACGAACATTATTGAGGGCAATTTCCGTAACCGTTTTGCCTATCTGACAAGCTGCAGAAAGTCCTTTGATTTGATTGCCAGTTGATGGGGTTGGTTTTTTAAGAAATTTACTTTCTTCACCACGGATTGGCCAGGATAAAATGGCCATTATCAGAAACAATAATATTGATCTTGTCATATTCTGATATAATAGAGGCATAATAATAAGGACCTAATATACCAATTTTCTTTATGAGTAGGGAGGACACCCGGGTCCTCCCCTACATTTCGAATCCCGGTCTTAAAGTGAATTCAGGTCCTGAGGTCTTAGTACACCGAAAAACTTCACCACTTTCTCGCCAATCCCCGGTGCGTTGATGTGTACAATATAAGCACCGCTGGCTATCGGAATGCCATATTGGTTTTTCAGATCCCAGTCGAGATAGGTAATGCTGTTATCCTTGGTGAACCTTCGGACCAGGTTGCCATTCACTGAATAAACGGATACGGTACAGATATTCGGCAGGTTAGTGATCTTAACCATATTATCGAGCTGCGACAGCTCGTAGGCCGAGTTGCCGTAATATGGATTCGGCAC
>CAILAQ010000233.1 GCA_903832165.1 uncultured Bacteroidota bacterium
AGATGATCGTCAAGCACTTCCTTTAGATGTGACGGATATGGGAAATTTTGATCCGGTGAGTTTGTCGAATTATCCCAGAATGGCAGGAAAGAAGCACTTTTACTGTTTTTAACAGCCATCAGGTCTGCATAAATGTAACTCTCGCGAGCTGTATCCGGAATTACCGCAGATGCAGAATGGGTAATCACATTTGCGGATAAACCGGCACCCAATATAAGCTGACTTGCAACTAAACTTTCACGTATTTCACGGATAGAAGCCCCAGCATCAAAATAACGCCAGGCAGCATTTCTAAGTTCATCCTTATTCATGTCAAAAGTAGGGTCAAGACCTTTGCAAACGTGTCCAAGAATTTCGGGCATATCTTCGCGTAATGGGCTGATTACTGGTATGATCGAAAAACGACTCCGCATTGCGTCGGAAATGGCATCTGGCCGGTTTGTCGTTCCGATGAACATGGCTTTGCCTGCAAGGCTTTCATCAGAAAAGAAGGATAGTAATTTGGCAGATAGTGCATTGGAAACACCGGAGTCCATATTTTGTTGATTCCTGTCGAAATTAAAAAGACTGTCAATTTCATCAATGATATAAATCCCTCCCATCTCGCGGGCAAGGTTGAGCAGTACATCTAACCGACGTTCAGATTCACCTACCAGTGAGTTTTTAACACTGTTTACTGTAAATGCCTGCATACCTGATTTTTGGGCGACATAAGTTGCCAATGCTGTTTTTCCGGTACTTGGTGCTCCGGCAAGGATTACATTCCGTAGCGTTTTTCTTCCCATTTTCAAATCATCTGCAACTTTGTCAAGAATATTTAGTACTGGTTCTATTGTCCTTCCTGCAAGGCGGTTTACAACACGAGTCATATCAACCGGAGATAGTGTCCCTTCACTTTGGCGAAGAATGTCATTACGGTTCTCCTCGGAAAGTAAGGAGGGTGTAATTTCACTTCCATACTTCGAGGAGGCATAGAAAATCTTCTCAACACTACGGTTAAGCATGTTTCTCGACATAGCCACTAATTCTTCGTCAGTGAGTATTGTTTTGAAATTGGGGTACTTGATCTTTAATGATCGTAACAACAAACGTCTTTCTTCAGAATTGGCAGAAGGGATCCTCACTACCGGAACTTGATTGCGAAGCAGTTGGTTTACTGAGCACTCACGTTCCTCCTTTAGTATTATAAGACATTCTGATTTTCGGAGAGCCAATGAGTTGATTAGCTCATGGGCAAGTTCTAAACTGACCTTTTGCAGAACAGATGGTTTCTGGTCTTCCGGGAAAAGGTGTTCAGGAAAATTGAAACCGATAATAAACCGATATGTTTTGCCATCACTAAGTACAATTGAAGCCCCTTCACGAATAAGGGTAAGAATACCTCTTGTAAAAGCAACAAATTCTTCATCCGGTTTTGAGTTTGTCTGTGTATTCAAAACGCCTAAATGGTTAAGATGGTTATTGATATGATCTGCATCTTTTTTTAGATAACCGGAAAGATCTGCAGTAATACCTGATGCAAAACCATAAGAAATGTAGATATAACCATCTTTTCTGGCATCGTTCTGAAAAGCTACCATCCCGGGTTGAATACGGATGGTTTCATTATCTTCAACAGGAAAAATATCGTTTTTCCTACTTCCTTGAAGCAATACAACATTTTGTCCTCTTTGACGGTG
>CAILAQ010000234.1 GCA_903832165.1 uncultured Bacteroidota bacterium
GGTAATGGCACCATACCAGGTTGTACCTGTCGTCTATTGCGTCATCAATTCCAGGGAGCCAACCCAGTATCTCCGTCTCGAAAAATCTTTTCTCGGGGCAGGCAATGCGTATGACATGGCCCGGCAATCCGACTCTATATATTATAAGAAAGCATCAGTGTTTATTGAAAGGTGGGCCAATGGTGAGATGAAGGAGCAGTTTCCCATGCAGCTGACCACAGCGCCACCAAGGGAAAGCGGTATATTTACCAATGATCCCAACTATCTGTATTCCCTCAAAACTCCGATTTTGGGAAACCAGGAATATCGGCTGAAAATAGAGATCCCATCAACAGAAACAGAAATAACCGCTTCAACTCACACTGTCGGCGATTTTAAGATTGTCAAACCTGAAAGTTTCAAAAAAAATCTGCCCTTTTCGAGCTACGACAATTACCAGACAGTTCAGTGGATTTCAGCACCATTTACAAGAATCTACCATCTGATGATCCGGTTCCATTATCTCGAAGTTGTAAACCGGGACACTTCATTTCTTTCGGTCGACTGGAACATTGGGCAATCCGTCACTGAATCAGGTGCCGGCGGTGAACTCATGACCATCGATATTCTTCAGCGGAATTTTTACAAATGGATCGGAAATAAGCTTTACAAACCAGAAGAAGGTGTTCAGCGCCTTGCGGACAAAAAAGCAATCGACTTTATTTTCACTGTGGGATCCGAGGAGTTATATACGTACATGGAGATCTATAAGGCTGATAACGGCATTCCGAAAGAAAAGCCTGTATTTACGAACATCACTAATGGCCTAGGATTATTTGCAGCGAAATCCGTCCAGTCGGTCCTGGGGAAATCACTCTCCCAGCATTCCATCGATTCCCTGGCGTATGGGATCTATACCCGGGGACTCAGGTTTGAAAATAGTCAGAACGACTATTATTATACCGGCCTCTGAAAATCTTTCTGTCTTTTTGTCACAATTCTCCGATTGGCACAATGCTTGAATAGTTGGGATAAATAATAATTGATATCCCTAAATCATGGGCAAAATAATTGGAATAGATCTCGGAACCACTAATTCGTGCGTGTCCGTAATGGAAGGGAATGAACCGGTAGTTATTCCCAACAGCGAAGGAAAAAGAACGACTCCTTCAGTCGTAGGTTTCATCGAAAATGGTGAACGTAAAGTTGGGGATCCCGCTAAACGGCAGGCAATTACCAATCCAACAAAAACTATTTCGTCGATAAAAAGATTTATGGGTGAGCGGTATTCCAATCTTAACAAAGAGATTAAACGAGTACCTTTTACCGTTTTTCAGGGCGAGAATGATACTCCGCGTGTGGTAATAGATGACCGCAAATATTCTCCGCAGGAGATCTCTGCCATGGTTCTTCAGAAAATGAAGAAGACTGCAGAAGATTATCTTGGTCAGGAAGTTACTGATGCAGTAATCACCGTTCCGGCTTACTTTAACGATTCACAGCGTCAGGCAACCAAAGAAGCAGGTGAAATTGCAGGGCTTAATGTTCGAAGAATCATTAACGAACCTACGGCTGCAGCTTTGGCGTACGGGTTGGATAAAAAAGGTAAAGATATGACAGTTGCCGTTTTCGACCTTGGCGGTGGCACATTTGATATTTCAATTCTGGATTTGGGTGACGGCGTTTTCGAAGTTAAATCAACCAATGGCGATACTCACCTTGGCGGTGATGATTTCGACCAGATGGTTATCGACTGGCTGGCCGAAGATTTCCTCAGTGATGAAGGCATCGACCTGCGCAAAGATCCTATGGCTCTTCAGAGACTGAAAGAAGCCTCGGAAAAAGCGAAGATTGAACTCTCAAGCTCAACCTCCACGGAAATCAACCTGCCATACATCATGCCGGTTAATGGTATTCCGAAACACCTTGTCAAGACGCTGACACGTGCTAAATTTGAACAACTCTGCGATAAATTGATTCAGTCGACTATTGAACCCTGCCGCAAAGCGATGAAAGATGCCGGCATTACAAATTCCAAAATTGATGAGGTAATTCTTGTTGGAGGATCAACGAGGATTCCGGCGATTCAGAAGATCGTAGAAGAATTCTTTGGAAAAGCTCCATCAAAAGGAGTAAACCCCGATGAGGTTGTTGCTGTTGGCGCAGCTATTCAGGGCGGTGTTCTCAGCGGAGAAGTTCATGACGTACTTTTGCTTGATGTTACTCCATTGTCTTTAGGAATTGAAACGCTTGGCGGTGTATTCACGAAACTTATTGAGTCGAATACAACCATTCCAACCAAAAAAGCAGAAACTTTTACCACCGCGGCTGACAGTCAGCCTTCGGTAGAAATCCATATTTTACAGGGTGAACGTTCGATGGCTGCGCAAAACCGCACCATTGGCAGGTTCCACCTCGACGGGCTGCCTCCTGCTCCCCGCGGAATTCCGCAGATCGAAGTTACTTTCGATATAGATGCAAACGGTATACTCCATGTTTCCGCCAAGGATAAAGGGACCGGACGTGAGCAGAAAATACGTATCGAAGCATCATCCGGGTTAACCGATGCGGAGATCAAGAGGATGAGGGACGAAGCTCAGCAATTTGCTGATGAAGACCGCATTCAGCGCGAAAAAATCGACAAGCTGAACCATGCCGATACACTGATCTTCCAAACTGAAAAACAACTGAAGGAATTTGGCGACAAGCTGCCGGCTGATAAGAAGCCGCAGATTGAAGATGCACTGGCTAAATTGAAGGAAGCTCATAAAGTTCAGGATATTGAAGGTATCGACAAAGCCACTGCCGAACTCAATATGGTATTCCAGGCAGCCTCAGAAGAAATGTACAAGCAGGGCAATCAGGGTGATCCTCAGCCAGGCGCCGAACAGCAGGGTCCTGGTCCGGGCGCCGGAAAAGGCAAAGATTCTGAAGTGACCGACGTAGACTTTGAAGAAGTAAAATAAATCAGGGAACAACCAAACTTTTACAGAGGATGGATGTTTAAGAGACAAATCAAAAATTAAACAAATTATTATGGAAACCTTAATTGGCAAAAAAGCTCCGCAATTCACTGCAAATGCTGTAATTAACGTA
>CAILAQ010000235.1 GCA_903832165.1 uncultured Bacteroidota bacterium
CCGATCTGAATTGTATTCTGGAAAAATCAGCACTGATCGTACTGGCCAAAGTTCGTATTGCCAGGGTTTTGGCTAGCCCGGGAACACCTTCGAGCAACAGATGCCCATTGGAAAGAAGTCCTATTAATAGGCTGTCAATGAGATGTTTCTGACCTACTATAACCTTGTTCATCTCCAGAGTGATCATTTCGACAAAACCACTTTCTTCCTGGATTTTTTCGTTAATTAGCCTGATGTCTATTGAATTCATGTTTTTTGGCACATTAATAACGGGTCGAAAATAGCAGAAACCACTATTAATTTTTTGATATTTTTGTTAACGTATGTTAACCACTTTTCCTGCTGGATATCGCTATTTTATTGAAATGGCTTTCAATGGAACCAGTTTTCATGGCTGGCAGATCCAACCGGGTGCCGAAACTGTTCAGGAAACCTTGAATACTGCTTTAAGCATGCTTACCGGCGAGCAGCTCAATATTGTTGGATGCGGAAGAACTGATTCAGGCGTTCATGCTTCGCATTTTGTAGCGCATTTCGAAGTGCAGATACCTATAGATGATTGTCTTGCATTAACAGGAAAGCTTAATCGGTTCTTTAATAAGCCAATCCGGATTGATAGAATTGTTCCGGTTAGTACTTCTTCTCACGCTCGTTTTGACGCCTGCTCCAGGACATATATATATATGATATCCAAAGCGAAAACGCCGTTCATTTATGATTATTGCTGGAATTTGAGTATCCCGCTGGATATTGACGCCATGAACCGGGCATGTTCGTTTTTAATTGGAAAACATGATTTCACCAGTTTCAGTAAACTGCATACGGATGTTAAAACTAATGATTGTGAAGTATTTGAAGCATCCTGGCATGAAAAATCAGGATTGTTGATATTCACGATTCGTGCTGACCGTTTTTTGAGAAATATGGTCAGGGCTATTGTAGGTACCCTGGTTGAAGTTGGGAAAGGTAAAATCCAGGTTGATGATTTGCTACGGATAATGGCGGCAAAGAATAGATCAAAGGCTGGGATGTCGGTTCCTGCGAAAGGTTTGTTCCTCGCAAAAGTGGAGTACAACTCCGAAATTTTTAATTCGGAGCCAAAGGATCCGTTCTCAGATTGGTTTTAACCAGTTATCCTTGCTTTCCTGACCAGATATTCCAGGAGGCTTCAGCTTGTTCAAAAAGCATGGTACTTCCGTTCATCACTTTTGCCCCGGCCTGAATGCCCTTGCTTAAAAACCTGGTTATTTCAGGATTATAGATAAGATCAACCAGATAATGTTCACTGCTTAAATGATCGTAGGGCAGGGGAAGTATTCTGTCAACTTCAGGATACATCCCAACCGGAGTGCAATTAATCCACAGCAGGTGATCCAAAACGATTTCAGGGCTGATCTCGTCATAAGCAATATAATTTTCTTCCGATTTCCGGGAAACGGCATTAAACCTGATATCCAACTGGTTTAATGCATATTTAACAGCAAGGGATGAGCCCCCCGAACCAAATACCAACGCTTTTACAGAATTATTCAAGGACCAGTTTTCCATACTCCTAAGAAATCCTGTCACATCCGTATTAAAGCCCTTTAAGGTAAATTGATTTCCGGAACGATCAATTTTAATTGTGTTCACTGCTCCCACTTCAAGGGCCAGCGGATCGATCTCATCAAGCAAAGGAATTACAGTTTGTTTGTGCGGAATTGTCACGTTCAGTCCATCAAGATCAGGATTGGCTGCAATGATTTCAGCCATCTGTAAGACCGACTCTATTTCGTAGTTATCATATCGGCAATCCTGCAGTCCTTCCTGCTCGAATTTGCGCGAAAAATGACCCTTGGAATAAGAGTGCCCCAAAGGATATCCAATCAGCCCAAATTGCCTCATTTGGCTTTATCTCAGAATTTATTGAAATTCTCTGTGTTCAGGCCTGAGTAAGTCGTTGATGATTTTTACGGGATTAAAGGTGGTGAGTGGAACTTCAACGAAAATTGTATTCCAGTCAGACATAGAGCCGTTCCATAAACCTGGTAATTCCTGAGCTTTAATAACATTGCCATCAATGGATTTTTCTGTTATAAACCCAGTTTGCGGATCCACAAAGGTTGATAGATCAAATGTTTTTCCCTTATAATCCCGGGTTGAGCAAACAAGATCGACCGGATTGAAATGGGTGGAATTCTGTAGAATGTATTCCTGTTCCGCATTTTTCCTGTCAATTTGTGAAGCTTCGACAATCTGAAGGCTGATAGATCCATCCTGATTTTTAACCCAGAACGGGCCACCCCCTGGTTCGCCTTCGTTCTCCACCATTCCACAAACCCGAATAGGCCTGTTAAGTTTATTAATTAGGTAATCGATTTTTTCTTCCTTTCTCCAGGAATCAGATTCTGGTGGTGGAGTAACCCCCAATTTGTTGTCAACAAACGACCAGATATATTCGATTACCTTCATCGAAGGCTGAGTGGAATTTTCCAGTCCTCTCAGAAAGGAGAAAATCTGATCCTGAATTGCGATCAAGAATCCTGACAGCACCTTCTTATAAATATAGCTGTCTTCCTTGAAGCGATCGTGGCAAACATTGTCTATATTCTTAATAATCAATAGTCCAGCGTCAATCTTATTAAGGTTTTGCAAAAGTGCTCCGTGACCGCCGGGTCTGAATACAAGATTCCCTGCTTCGTCACGGAAAGGTTTGTTATCCCCGTCAACCGCAATTACATCAGTTGATGGTTCTTGAATGCTATAAGAAATATGATACTCAATATTAAATTTCTCTTCGTATGATTTCTGGATTTCCCTGAAATGGGCCTCCATTAATTCAACGTGCTGTGGCAAAGAGGTAAAGTGTATGTAACAATGCATATTTTCGGTTATGGCATAATGAGCAGCCTCTGTCAGATGTTCAGCGAACGCAGACCTGATTTCCTCTCCGTATGTATGGAAAGGAATGAGTGCTTTAGGAAGGTTTCCGAACTCCATTCCCTTGTCGGTGAGCAAGGTGTTCAGAATTTTTTCATAGCGGCTCTCATCCATTACGGTTTCAAAATCAAGTCCCCGATTTTCGCAGGCGTCCAAAAGAATTGGAAAGAAGGAAAATTCCCTGATGTGATCAAAGAAATAATAAACGGAATCCGGCCCGCGATCTCTTAACAGATCAAGTTGATTCTCACTTGTACCGCGGTAAATACTGCGGAACTCATAAAGGTGTTTGAACATTCGTGAAGCCGCGCCTGAAGCAGGCACAAACTTTACAACTTTGTTCTCCTCTGAGTACAATCGATACAATTCAATCAGATCTTCAATCTTTTTAGGATTCAACTGCTGAATGCCATTCTTCACCGTTGCAGCGGCTACCAGCTGAATAGGCGGAAATCCATCCTGGAAATTCTGCAATTGCTTTTCTACGCCGGCGAGGTTCATACCTCTGTCTTCAATTTGACGGCGGTCGTCTGTTGTAAGTATTGCTCCCATAGTATAGAAAATTCCTTCCAAATTGAACTACCAAAATACACAAATCCTATTAAAAGGATGTGCTTTTGTTATGCTTTGATTATCAGACTTGTAATTTTCTCCAGCCACACTGCATCAATTTCATCAAAAGAGTTAAGTGCTTCACTGTCAACGTCAAAAACCCCTTCAATCTGCCCGGTACTGCCGTAGAAAGGAACAACAATTTCAGATTTTGCACGTGAATCGCAGGCAATATGCCCGTCGAATTGATGAACATCACCCACAATTATTGTCTTGCCTGAAAGGATACCAGCCCAGCAAACGCCTTGGCCCTTATTGAGTTCCATACAGGCAACTGGTCCCTGATAGGTTGATGTGATGAGCCGGTCATTGTTCAAAAGATAAAATCCCGTCCAGAAAAAATGAGGCATTTTATGGTGCAAAACAGCACAAA
>CAILAQ010000236.1 GCA_903832165.1 uncultured Bacteroidota bacterium
AGGTGGATAAACTGCTGGCTACCGTATGGGATTGCATCGAAAAATTCTATGGAAACCTCACGGAAATTGAGCGCCACCTGGCTTCAGAGACCTATGGAATAGTCTATGTATTAAGAAAAGGTGAGAAGTGAAATGTGCCTGATGCAGAGAGAGTTACTTTAACATATCAGCCAACTGCTTTTTCAGAGCCTCGAATTCTTCCTTCTTGAATCCCATGGATTGTAAAACCAGGCGCCCTTCCTTATCGAACAGATAATTCCTGGGAATAAACCGGTTCGCAAAAAGATTATACGTTTCCTTCTTTTCATCGAGATAAAAGGGCATGGTCCACTTCTTCTTTTCAATATAAGGCTTTACTACGGCGACCTTTTCTTCCCGGTCAATAATCAACAGCATAAAGTCTTTGTTATCCTTGTATTTAGCCCAGATATCGCTCTCCATCACCGGCAATTCCTGATTGCATGGAGGGCACCAGGTGGCGAAAAAATTTATCAGGACAATCTTGCCGTACAGGTCATCTGAGGAAACGGATTTCCCATCAAGGGTCATCAGGGTGAATTCCGGCATATCGGAGCCTATCTTAAGCAGGTTGGCAGTATCCTTATCAGCCTGACAATAGGCCATTTGAATAACCAGGGAAACGGCCAGGAGGAGGAGAAGCTTTTTCATTGTTCGATGCTGTTATTAGTTGGTTGACTTTTACTGATTTTGTAAAAGTAAGTAATTACTGCGATGCTGAGCAAAATGGCGGGTAAAGCCCACAACCACGAATCGGGACCCGTACCTACCTGGTCGAGTTCGGCAGGATCAAATTTTTCGCGGAAAAAATAGGTGAGGCTAACCGGAATGAAGTTGTTAATGGCATGGGCTATAACCGGATACCAGATATTCCCTGACCAATAAAAGAGGTACCCAAAGACGAGACCGAGAACCACGCGGGGCAGAAATCCGTAAAACTGAAAATGGAAAGCGGAAAAAATAATGGCCACGAAAATAATGGCGATATGTGGATTCACGAACCACCGCTGAAAAATTTTCTGAAGTACACCCCTGAAGAAGAATTCCTCACCCAAAGCAGGTATCAGCACCACCATCAGAACATTAACCAGATATCCGGGAAAAGAGTTTACCGTAAGGAAAGCCGTCGTGAGCAAAGCGGCCTGATCTTCCGTTTTTTTCATCCAATTTTCGATCCCCGACAAAAATTCCGGCAATTTCATCGATTCATTCCATAAGCCCAGGAGGTTTATTACCGGCAAGATGGCAACAGCCAGCAGCACGACGGCAAGAATCAACCTGTTATCGAACCGCTTATTTAAAGTCAGGTACTCCACGGGATTCCTCATCATAAACCAGCCAAAGACCATCGGGGGGATCACAAACATAGACAGCGACTGAGTAATCTGCATGAACTTCAGTACCGGGATATTTGCTGGATTATTCATGTCGAGCAGGCCCACCCACTCATTCAATGGCAAGCTGAAAATAAAGATTCCGGCAATGAGGGATACAAGCATCACCGCCAAAGTGCTTATGATTGTTATGAGAACCAATGCAAGCAATTGCAGGATCGGATGCCGGGTGCTGAAAAATGGGTTTTCCATAGTTCACAAATCTATAAAAAATGTTGAAGCCGGCCGGGATGGCGAACCATTACCCACAGCCGGCTGAACAATTAAACTAAACGCTATATTGAAGTATTA
>CAILAQ010000237.1 GCA_903832165.1 uncultured Bacteroidota bacterium
CCCGTCAACCTGTCCGCAGATACCCGGTATGAGTTTTCCGTCCATATCCTCAGGTGGAGCAATAAGAATATCACAAGTGGATGTTCCCATGATCCGAAGCAGTGAATAGGGCTTTATACTGCCACCTACCGCACCCATATGGGCATCGAACGCTCCGGCTGAGATGGTAACTTCACCCGTTATTCCGAACTTTTCAGCCCATTCCGGCAATAAGGTCCCAACCTTTTTGTCCGCTGGCCACGTTTCTGTATAAAGCCTTTTTCTATAAGAACCCAGTAACGGGTCCAGCGCTACCAGGAATTCTTCCGAAGGCAGACCGTCAAAGTCCTTGTGCCACATTGCTTTGTGACCAGCCGCGCAGCGGCTCCGGATCAGCTCTTCAGGTTTTGTTTTTCCGGTCAGCACCGCCGGCATCCAGTCACAATGCTCTACCCACGAAAAAGCTGCCTTCCTTAACGCCTCATCTGCCCTCAAAACATGCAAAACCTTCGCCCATACCCATTCTGATGAATAAATTCCGCCTTCATATTTTGAGTAATCAATCTGCCATTTTGAACACAGATTGTTTATCTCCGCCGCTTCTGCTATCGCCGTGTGATCCTTCCACAAAATAAACATCGCATTCGGGTTCTCGCTGAACTGTGGATCGAAAGCCAGTGGAGTGCCATTCTCATCAATCATCACCGGTGTGGAACCTGTGGTGTCGAAGGAGATTCCGACTATCTTGCTGCCTGTTCCGGCCGGTGCCGACGAAAGTGCTTCCCTGATTACCAATTCCATCGAATCCAGATAATCAAGCGGATGTTGCCGGTACTGATTTTTCAGGGGATTGCAATACATTCCCTTTTTCCATCTGGGATACCAGGCCACTGCATTCGTTACTTCCTTGCCATTTGCAGTATCTACTACAACAGCCCGTACTGAATCAGTTCCGAAATCAAGTCCAATTACAAATTTTTCCATAATACTTTGGTGAACAGTTGAGAATAACTGTTAAAAATACACTTTTAATTGCGAAACAGATATAGTAATTAATAAAATCATCTGTATTGCAGAATCTGCGCCAAGACACTACTTTTAAACCATCAACTTAAACTAAACAAGATGAAAGGACATGTCGACCGCAGGTCATTCCTGCGAATTTCAGCGCTAACCGGTGCATTCATGGGAATTCCGCAATTAATCAGTGCTAAAGGTACACCTGAAATTGATGAGATTATTGACCGTATCTCTCAAACTCCGGCTAAAACGGGACAATCCGTGATCGGACTGAAAGTTCCCCCGATTAAGCAGGTCAGGGTGGGGGTTATTGGCTTGGGAAATCGTGGCTCAGGCATGATCATGCTCGTGGATGCATTATGTCCTGATAAAGCAAAAATAGTAGCCATCTGCGATATTCAGGAACGTTATGCCGACCGGACCTTTGAAGCCCTTAAGAAGAGGGGCCAGAATCCGGCGGTTTATAAAGGAAAACCTGATGCATGGAAAGAACTCGTTGCAAGGGATGATATCGACCTGGTATTTATTTTCACACACTGGGATATGCACGTTCCAATGGCCGTTGAAGCCATGCGAAAAGGTAAACACGTAGCCGTTGAGGTTCCGGCTGCTACAACCCTGGATGAGTGCTGGCAAATGGTAAACACCGCCGAGGAAACCCAACGAAATTGCATGATGCTGGAAAATTGCTGCTATGGCGAAGAAGAACTCTGGCTGCTGAATATGTCGAGGAAAGGAGTCTTCGGTACCCTCACTTATGGTGAGTCGGCCTATATTCATAATCTGAGATCCATGCTCTTTGATGATTCCTATTATAATAAATGGAGAATCAGGCATAATCTGGCCCACGATGGCAATATCTATCCAACTCATGGTTTAGGCCCGGTTACACAGTACATGAATATCGATCGGGGTGACCGGATGGAATTCCTGGTTTCACAAAGCTCACTGCAGGCTTCTTATACAGAATATTCAAAAACTGTAAGCCCCGATAATGAGTTCTATAACCGGACAGATTTTAAGCATGGTGATATGAATACCTGCCTGATCAAAACCTCCAAAGGGCGGATGATCCAATTGTATCATGATATCGTAACCCCAAGGCCCTATTCAAGAAAGAATTGTCTGGCTGGTACCAAAGCCTATCATGAAGGTTATCCAAGCCGCCTCTGCATTGGAGAAAAAGGACATGATTGGTTGAATGATGCAGATTATCAGAAATATAAAGCCGACTATAATCACCCGATCTGGACAAAACTTAAGGCGGAGATCACCAAATACGGGGGGCATGGAGGAATGGACTTTGTGGAGATTTATCGCATTATCGATAACCTGAACCGTGGTGTGCCTCTGGATATGGATGTTTATGATGCCGCCTCCTGGAGCGTGGTAACTCCGATCTCTGAAATCTCTGTCGAACTGGGATCCGTTCCGGTCAAATTTCCTGATTTCACCCGCGGTCGCTGGAAAGAAGAACGGGAGCTGCAGATACTTATTGATTAGATTACCAAGGATATAAGGTTGAGATTCGAATTTAGAGTTCCGAATTCCGAAGTACAAGATTCAGGTCGCCATGAAGTAGAGACGGATAATTATCCAATGTCGTTTAGTTAAGGAAGTCAAGAGGGCAAGAGGGCAAAAAGGCAAGAAGTAAAGTCTGGAAAGTTTTAAGAAGAAAAGGTTTAAGTGAGCAATCGCTGCGCGTGAG
>CAILAQ010000238.1 GCA_903832165.1 uncultured Bacteroidota bacterium
CTCTTTCATAGAGTATTCAATTCTCAGAATGGCGAAAGTTGTGGCTGATATATAAATCATGCCCTGAAAATCACCTCTTGATTTACCATTGAAATGAATGGCGTACGCATCCTCATCGCCAATCGCTATAATACCTTTCTTCTCGTATTTGTAATGATTGGGGTTTTTAATAAAATCCCAGTCCCAGCCGGAATCTCCATTTAATAAGTACAAAGGGAACCGATTTTTCTTAGTGGCACTGTCAGATTCCGCCATGGATATTTTTACATGACTTTCCTTGAACGACAACAAGCCAGTTTTGTACTTCCAGAAAGTATTGTCGCCTTTTTTATGAACGAAAAGGTCAGTAATAATCTTTTTAATATTCTCCAGGCCTCCGCCGTTATCTTCCTTCAGCACCACATTCTTTATTCCTTCCACTTTATTTTTTGTTTTGCCGGAATCAGCCGGAATCGTATAAAGGGTATACAAATAATCAGAATATGATCTTGAATATCGCGGAACGCTGTCGACCATTTGCCGGATTAGTGTCTGATCAAACTCCGGGATATCGCTCTTTTTCAGGGAAAGGTCAAAAGCACTGATGTAGGAGGCTTTATTACTGCGGTTAAATATTTCTCTTTTTTGCGCGACCAGGGGATAATTCTCCGCTTTCTTTTCCACGGCTTTCCTGATTATTTCCTCTGGACTCAAGGGATTGGCCACGATGCTGATTTCCTTCAGTCTGACTCTTTTTTCATTTATTTCCAAAGTCATTCCAGCCTTCAGCTCAATGCTTCTTATTTTGATGGGTTCGTAGCCCAGGTAATGGAAAACAACACTGTCGGATTTATTGATTTTATCGAGATTCAGGGTAAACTCACCATTCTGATTGCTGACGGTTCCGAATGTTGTGCCGGCCACTGTTATGCTTACAAACGGCATCGGCTGGCCATTGGCCTTGTCGACGACGAGTCCGTGCACCTGCTTTTGGGCATTCAGTGAGAGAGATCCACCGAAAACAAAAAAAGTAAATGCTAAGATATATGGCAGTCTTAACCTTATCATAATAATATCAAGGTTAAGGAAAAAAAGTGACTGTTCAGCTAGGCTATTCGTTAGTAACAATGATCACATTGGTTGCGGAAATACAGCGTACCCTGCCATCCGGCTTCACCGGAACATTATCATCACTCTTAACGCAGGCATACAACCGGTCAACTATAGGATCCCGGTCGAAGTGAACTTTAACATTACCACTATTGACAACAGTCCGGACATCGCCACCTTCATCCTTCGAAGGATAGTAGCCTGTAATAGTGCCTTTTACCTTGCTCTTATCAGTTGGAGAAGTTGACAAAGAGAATACCAGAATCGCAGCTACCACCAGTACAAGCGCACCGGCGATGACAAATTTGTTTTTTATCCACCTGAATTTCATTGCTTCGGGATTTAGAATGGTTGTTTCGTTTGTACGCTCAAAATACGCATTAATTAAAAAAAGTTGGCAGTGTCCCGTTGAAAAACTTCCTTAATTTGTGTCCCGCAAAAAACAAGAATAAAAGATCCTATGGTTACCCCCGACTATACAAACATCAATCTCGATAAGCTGGTTACGCATCATATTGGAAATAAGCTTCTCGAAGAGGGAATCACTCTCTCTGAGCAGGCTACTGATATCGAGCGGAGTTCAGGCGATTATTTATTGAAATATTTTCTGACACCGTTTAAGCCGGAAGAATTTTTCAGCTTCAGTCACGCTGTAAGCCTCAGTATGAATGAGGTTTACACTATCGCTCAACGGATTTTCTTGGATATATCAAGCTTCATTGCGGATTCTCAGCAGATTGCCAGGTTACTGTATGAGTACTCAACCCATCCGAAGATAAAACAGGGGGAACTGAACATTGCCTTGTTTTCAGAGGCAATACTGGGCGATGAGGTGGTTGATGCCATCGGTATATTTAAATCGGAAAATGATGCGGCCTTCATCAAGATGGAAGAGAGTCCGCTCAACTTTTTCATCCGGCACGACTTCGGATTTGAATTAAAAGGAATTGATAAAGGGTGCATCATATTTAATACCGGGGCTGACACGGGATACCGGATACTGATCGTTGACAATACCAACCGATCGGCCGAGGCGGTATACTGGAAGGATGATTTTCTGCAGGTAAGCCCGGTGAGCGATGAGTATTATCAGACCAATCAGTTCATGGGCATCACAAAGAATTTTGTGGTCAAGAAATTATCCGAGGATTTTGACGTGAGCAAGGCAGATAAGATTGACCTCCTGAACCGGTCGGTAGAGTATTTTAAGGAACATGGGAATTTCGACAAGACACAGTTTGAAAACGAAGTTTTCCAGCAGGACAACATCATCAATTCGTTCCGGAATTTTAATGATTCATGGATCTCCGAAAACGGGATGGAGCTGCTGGAAAACTTCGAAATATCACCCCAGGCTGTAAAGAAACAGGCCAGGGCTTTTAAAAGTGTTTTAAAACTTGATAAGAACTTTCATATCTATATCCATGGCGAGAAGGACCTGATTGAGCGGGGCACGGAAGCCGACGGACGGAAATTTTACAAAATATATTACACTACGGAATCCTGATTCCTGTGGCTATTGAACGACCACCTTCCGGGTGACCATCTCCTTTCCACTATTCAGCTGTATCAGATATACGCCTTTTTCCAGCTTTGAAACGGGTATGGTATGAATTCCTGATGGTCCGGTGACCTGCTCAAACCATACCTGCTTACCGGTGATATCCGACAGGCGTATGGAGCTGAAGGGTGCCTGGCCGGTGATCTGCTCAACGTACAGGATATCCGTTGCCGGGTTAGGGTAAACATTCACAGTTCCGGAAATATCCGCATCATCGATTCCGGAGGTAGAAGCCCGGACAATATTTATGTCAAGCTGATAGGTTCCGGTTTCACCCGCAAAATAGGGCGCAACTTTCAGGTAGACAGCAGATGTCAGCTTGGCTTTAATCACAACATTCCCGGTCATCACATCATCGTATGTTGACGACCAGCTTACCCCATCTTCCGACCAGGTAAAGAGAGCATCAACCGTATAAGGGAGTCCGTTTCCGCTGTTGTACTTGTCATTAAGCCTCGGGGTAATCGTATAATTATAGCCTGCGGGCAGGTTGAGCTTATAAAAATCGATATCGTCGCGGATATGAAGGTTTGATCCGCCGGTATTTTTGGTGGCGGTATTCCCGGAGAAACTCAGTGAAAGGGTATAGGCCTGCTGAACGGTATTATTGGTTTCGTACATATCCGGCTGATAAGCGGGCTGCTGCACGATCACCTTAATCGGATTCTGAAAATTGCCATTACCGGTAATTTCCCAGCTTGCCGAGCTGCTTGATTTATGGATGACCGCGAGAAGATAGGTTCCGGGTTCAGCTGCAACTGCATTTTTTGTAAAGCTCAGGTAGGGAGCAAGATAATGATAATTGGTTGGCAATCCGTTTTTCTCTTCGAGGGATCCGATGGTTTCCACCCAGTTTCCTTCGAGATCATAAAGGTTCACTGCATACATTCCGAGGAAGGTTGCAGTGCCGGTGTTGGTTATATCGAGAGTGGCTGTTATGGGCTGCCCCTGAACAATCGTTGTGCCGGGGGTGACTGTGATAGCCGAGTTGAGCCGGATTGCATTGATCTGGACCACATTGACCGATACGAAATTGGTGTACGATCCGCTATTGCTTATTTCGATCCAGTTGCCGCCTGTTGGGCGGCAGAACACTCCGATATAATATTGCCCGGGCAGCATTTCGAGCATTCCGGCATTCTGAAACACGAGGCTGTTGGTATATGCGTAGCCGACCTGCAGGGCATAGCCCGTTAAAGTTTGCACAAATTGCACGAAATTGGATTGACTGTCAAACACTGCAGCGCAAAAATCGCCGGAAAAATCACCGGTTCCAAAGTTTGCGAAATTGGCGCTAACGGTGAATGACTGGCCATAGTTGAGCGTGGTGGCCGATGGGGTAACTGCGCTGTACAGGCTCAGGCTGAACTGCTGGGTATGGGCAGGAGGTTCGATGCCTATAATCGCCTGATGGTTACTGTTGTAGCCCCCTGATCCGCCGCCGGTACCGGTTCCACCCGGATTCATCGCATTCAGGGCAAAATAGCCGTCGTAATATCCCGACCAGCCCCAGTTAAAATGAAAGTTTCCGCTACCGTCAACACCGTCGCAAACAAAGCAATGTCCGCCACCCGATCCGAAACCTGCGTACAGGATCGGGCGGCCTGCGGTCAGTTCATTTTTAAGCATGGTGGACCATTGATCTGCGGTATATGCCGAAGAAAGCAGCCCCTGCATGGTATTTTTATAACCGAAATAGTTTTTCAGGGCAAATTCTGAACAATTTTCCACAGTGGTATAAGCGCTGATCACATAGGCGCCACTCACCTCCGGGCTGTAATTCATATCAACGCTGACTCCGCAATGGTACATCAGTGTTGCAACGGCATCATTCGGCCCGGTTAAGCTGTTAGGCATCGAAGCCCAGTTATAGGTTGCACTTCCGAAATTCGCCGAAAGGGTACCATAGGTTTGATGATTATATGAATGAAATCCTGAACCGGTAGCCGGATAATTCCAGAACTTCATGATCTGGGCCATGGCAGTGGCAACGCATCCGGTAACCGAACCGCCCGGACAAAGTGCGTTGTAGTTCGGCGACTGGTCCCAGCGCGTGTTTACCAGTGGGTTTACGGTAGTACTAACTGTGGTGACAGGCACTATTATGCCGCTTCGGTATACATCCCATTCAGAGGCAATTTCAGGTGTCGCTTCCAGATGGTTAACGATGGCATAATCAATCTGCTTCTTATAATCTTCCAGCCATTTTCTGACATTGATGGGCATATTGCCCGGATCAAAGGAGCTTTCGAAGGAATAGCCCAAAACCGGCCTGGCAGCATCATCCCCGGATATAATCACAAACCCGGAAGAATCGAGGTTGAAAACGTAGTAATTTTCTTCAAGAACGAGATCAAGGACCGGGGAACTTTTAAACCGGACAGGAGCCGATCCGGATGTCGACAGGAAGCCTTTTGCCGTTCTCATGGCGGCGGAAGTATCCACTTTCTTTGCCTGGGCAACAGACCCGGCAAGCAATACCAGTAATGCAAACAGGACAATTCGTTTCATGGCTGAAGGTGTTGATGCACTGAAAGGTACAAAAAATGATAACAATTATACAATATTATTGTTTTCAGAAATCCGGCTTCTTTTTCAAATCGGAGTACTACAGGAAAGTCAATCCATTTTTTCGGGCTTCCTTTAGCATTTCACTTACGATGAACATTTGAGCCTTTTCTTCATATTCATCCATTAACCGTCGGCATTCGCATTTCTATTTTATAGGCGAAAAGAGCTGGAATTCCCAAATGGTTGGTCCCTCCGTTGCTTCCGTTATGTTGAGTCTGACCCGTTGCGCGGTGACGGGCTTAAATGTGACATCAAGGAATTCGCCAGGATTTTCACCTGCATAACAGGATTTCCATTGGCTGTTATTCCAGTATTCTATCGACAACTTTTTAATGCGTTTTAATTCAGGAAAGGCCTGTTGCACCAATGCCCGACCGATTGATTTAGGCGATCCAAGGTCGACCTCCAGCCAGGCGGAGCGTGTTCCGTTATCCGTTGCCCAGCGGGTAGATTCATCTTCATCACAGGCCATTCCTGCCGCATAGGTTGCTGATTTTTGGTAAACATTGGATGCAGTGGCCTTTTTGCCCGCTGTTAATGAAAGGGATGGAAGGCTCATCTTTAAGGGTTCAATCCCACCGGCCGGGCGATCGAGTTCCAGTACAATCACCTGATCTTTACTATCCGGACCTGCCTTTGGCAAAATGAGAGTTATCTTTTTATCATTCTGAATAAACTTGACCTTACCACCGGCCAATTCGGATGAGCGGATTATCTTAGCCGGAATTCCAGACAGTTCTACTGTATCCCCCTGACGTTTAAGTATATGCAAGAAGATAGTTTTATCGCGATAAGTGGATACCCCGTATTTACCAGGCATCCAGGGACCTCCGCGGGTACCGTAAATACCCCTGCCATATTTTGCGAGCCAGCTGCCTAAATCTTTGATTACCCCAACTTGTTCTGGAGCAATTTCTCCGTTTGGCATCGGGCCCACATTCAGGAGCATATTGCCGTCAGATCCGGCACAGCGCACCAGCATGTCGAGAACCTGTGCGGCCGGCTTTACCCCGTCGGTGTGGCCGCCCCACGACCACTGACCGCGTTTAGATACAGTCATGCACGACTCCCAGGGGCGCTGGTCGAACTTGCCGACTGTTTGCTCCGGAGTATGAAAATCGGCATTGGGTCCAATGAATCCTTCGTTCCATCCGCCCTGATCTCCGAGGTCGAGACGTTCGTTGATGACAATGTCGGGTTGAAGCTTCCGGACGAGTTTATAGGTGGTTTCCGGGTCCCAGGGAGCCGATTTTCCATCGGTATCGAACCAAAGAATATCGATCTTTCCATAGTTGGTCAGCAATTCAGCAATTTCAGCCTGCATTCGCTTAACGAATTCAGCATTTTTAGCGTTACGGCAATCCGGATCGCGCCAATCCATTGGGGAATAATACCATCCGATTTTCATGCCTGCCTCATGAGCAGCTTTAGCCAGTTCCGCGCATACATCACGTTTGAATGGGCTATTCATGATATTATAAGGATCCACCTTTGAGTCCCAGAGCAGGAACCCGTCGCAATGTTTTGCGGTTAAAATCATGTATTCCATTCCTGAGGCCTTTGCGATAGCCACCCACTCTTTAGCATTGAAATTAACGGGATTGAATTTTTTGTACAGATTATCATAAACATCAGCGGCTGTTGGACCGGCGTTCGGACATTTCGGATTGGTATTCGCCCTCGACCAGCTGATCTCTTTTTCCGTGATGCTAACCGGTCCCCAGTGAATAAACATACCTAAACGGGCGTCGCGCCAGCTTTGCAGCGCTTCGGGCCTGGCTTTCTGGGCAAAGCTAACTGTTGTAATCATCAGGAATATCAAAGAAGAAATGAGTACCGGCAATGACTTTTTCATTTTGTTTTTATTGTGATGTTTTTCGAAGATAGGAAAAATCCGGAGAGGCAAAATCAGTGTATAAATACCTAAATCCCCATTCCGCACAATTTGCATCACTAAAAGGGTTTTTATACTGAATAATGCCATTGCCGATAAAGCTATTTTCGCTAATTGTTCACTTAGCCGATCGACAAATCGTAATACAAGATAAAAAGAATACTATGACTGAAAAAATTGCACTTTCCGGAACTCTGGCAGCACTTATTTCGAAACTGGAATCGAAGGCCGGAATAACCAACAAGGATATGCTGGAGCTTCTGGCAGAAGCTAAAATCACCCGCGAGGATATTGAACCATACAGTTACTGGGATCATCCGGAATCATTGAGTTACGGGAGGCGTGGCGTTTATCTTTCGGACCGTGTGAAAGTATTCGTCCTTTCCTGGAACAATGGGGATTTTACTGCCATTCACGATCACGAACCGGCAGAATGGGGTGCAGTTCAATTTTTTGGAGACATTTCACATCGGTACTGAGTGCCCGGGTTTTCGACCTGGAAATGGAACGAGTGGTTTTGACCGAAGGACCGGCATATCTTGAAAGGCCAGCGGCAAGCTGTAAGGTGTTACCTGACAGGATATCAGCAGATCAGGCGACTTTGGAGGATTATCAGAAGAATACACTGATCTGGAGAAAGAAGGAAGTTCTTGGTTCTGGGAC
>CAILAQ010000239.1 GCA_903832165.1 uncultured Bacteroidota bacterium
AAAAAATTTCCTCCACGCTCAATTCTGTAGGTACCCCATCCATATTCATGCACCCGACTGACGCAACGCATGGCGATCTGGGGGTTATCGGACCTGCTGATCTGGTACTTATCCTTTCAAAATCAGGAAATACCAGTGAAATAAAAACCCTTGTACCCCTGATACGAGCCATGGGCATTCCTATTCTTGCATTGGTATCGGATGGCGATTCGTACCTGGAAAATCAGGCTGAGATTACCATCCGGATACCCATAGAAAGAGAAGCCTGCCCTAACAATCTGGCTCCGACCACAAGTACTGCTGTACAACTGGCAATGGGTGATGCTCTGGCGATGGTGTTGTTAAGAGTCAACGAATTCTCCAGCCAAGATTTCGCCCGGCTCCATCCGGGAGGATCATTGGGCAAACGATTGAATATTACAGTATCCGACCTTTTCAGCCGCAATGCCTGTCCAAAGGTTCTTGCCACGGATCCGATTCGCAATGTTATCCTTGAAATTTCCTCCGGACGGCTTGGGACTGCGGCCGTCCTTGATAAATCCGGCCGGATCACCGGAGTTATAACCGATGGGGATCTGAGAAGAATGATGGAAAGATTTGACGATACACGGCATCTGACAGCCAGTGATATCATGTCGGTAAATCCGCGAAGGATTTCTCCGGATGAACTGGCCGCTGCTGCACTCGAAGTCATGCGTAACAACAGTATCACCTCTCTTTTGGTTGTCAGGAACGATGAGTATCTTGGCGTGATTCATATCCATGACATACTAAGGGAAGGAATCATTTAACCGCCTATGAAATTATTCACCAAAAATCTGGTTAAAAAGTACCGTCAGCGCACAGTTGTCAATGAGGTATCCGTGGAAGTTGAGCAGGGAGAAATTGTAGGACTTCTCGGACCAAACGGTGCCGGAAAAACAACAACGTTTTACATGATCGTGGGGCTTATCAGGCCAAACAGCGGGCAAATATTCCTTGACAACCAGGATATTACCTTTGAGCCTGTGTATAAACGTGCCCGAAACGGCATTGGCTACCTGGCTCAGGAGCCGTCGATCTTCCGTAATATGACGGTCCAGGACAATATATATTCTGTTCTAGAGATGACAAAACTCCCAAAAGCGGAACAGATTGAGCGTGCTGAAGAACTGATCGTCGAATTCGGATTGGAGAAGATCCGCATGAACAAAGGCATTCAGCTGAGTGGTGGTGAACGCAGGCGTACCGAGATTGCCCGTGCCCTTGCCCTCAAGCCCATGTTCATTCTTCTTGATGAACCGTTTGCCGGAGTAGATCCGATTGCAGTGGAAGATATTCAGGCAATAGTATCGCAGCTTAAAAAGAAAAATATCGGTGTGATTATCACTGATCATAACGTACATGAAACACTTTCGATTACGGACCGGGCCTACCTGCTTTTTGAAGGAAGCATACTGAAATCAGGGACTGCCGAAGAACTGTCTCAGGATGAACAGGTAAGGAAAGTATATCTTGGACAAAACTTTGAATTAAGAAGGTAAGTCAGGCAATCAATAAGTTGACTGACCATTTTCAAAAAAACACTATCTTTGCACCGCTTTTGCGGGTGTGTCGAAATTGGTAGACGAGCCAGACTTAGGATCTGGTGCCGAAAGGCGTGAGGGTTCGAGTCCCCCCATCCGCACAACCATTTTTACTTATCGTTTAGTTATCTTTTCATATGAATATTAGCAGAGAGAATCCCGACGAACTGAATGCCGTGATCCACATCGGATTTGAATCGGCTGATTATCAGCCAAAAGTAGATACCGCCTTGTTGGAATACCGCAAAAAAGCACGTTTTGATGGTTTCAGGCCAGGTAAAGTTCCGCCATCACTCGTAAAAAAGATGTATGGCAAATCGATCCAGGCCGATGAAGTTCAACGCCTTCTGACCAATACGCTGAACACCTATATCCAGGAGAACAATCTGAGAATTCTTGGTGAACCGCTTCCAAATGTCAATTCCCCTGAGATAAACTGGGAGACGGCGGAATCATTTGAATTCATTTTCGACATTGCGCTCGCTCCGGAGATTAACCTGAATATCAGCAGTGACGAGATGGTTACTGACTACAAGATCATTATCACTCCTGAAATGATCGATAAGCAGATAGAAGATTATACCCGTCGGTTCGGTTCACTTCAGCCTACCGATACAATATCCGAAGAAGACGTTGTAAAAGGGGATCTGTGCGAATTGAGTGATCATGACCATCAGCATGAGCATGAACATGATCATGCTGAGGAAAATCATCATCATCCGGTTCATGCCCACGGAACGCTAATATTTATTAAGACCATCGGCGACGATGCTATTAAGAACCAGTTTCTGGGCTCAAAAGTCGGAGACAAGCTGGTATTCAATCCGAATATGGCATTTCCTAATGAAACTGACCGCGCCAGCCTGATGAAGGTTACAAAAGACGAATTGAGCACCATTGATGCTGATTTCGAATTCACCATTGCCGAAGCATCTCGCTTTTCCCCTGCCGAGTTAAATCAGGAGATGTTTGACAAAGCTTTTGGCGAAGGAGAAATCACTTCAGAGGAAGCATTCCGCAGCCGCGTTGAGGAGGATCTGGAACGTCAGCTTATGCGCGACAGCCGTTACCAGTTCCATATGGATGTGCGGGCAAAACTAATGGATGAAACCAGTGTGCCCCTGCCTGAAGAGTTCCTGAAGAGATGGATGTTGCTTACATCCAAAGATGAGACCCTGACTCCGGAGAAACTGGATGCTGATTTCCCGGCGTTTGCCATCGACCTGAAATGGAGAATGATCAAGAGCAAGATCATCGGTGACATGAAATTAGAAGCAACCGATGAAGAAATCCGTGAACAGGCAATCTGGGCTGCACAGTCGAGATATTATCAATATGGTATTTATGATGCCCCGGTTGAACAACTTTTTCGCCTTGCGGATGTTTTATTGAAAAATGAAGAAGAAAAAACCCGGATGGCAGATGTTATCCTGGAAAATAAAGTCATTGAATATGTAAGGACCGTTTTCGGCCTTGCAGAACAAAGCATTAGTCTGGAAGATTTTAATCTACGCATGAATGAAAACAAAAAATGAATTCAGTAAATATGCCATGGGTCACCTTGGCATTAGCAGCCTGAACCTCGAGAGATACCAGTCGCTATATAATTATTACGTTTCCCCGACAATCATCGAAGAGCGTCAGCTGAATGTGGCTCAAATGGATGTATTTTCCCGTCTGATGATGGACAGGATTATTTTCCTGGGCACTCCTATTGATGACGATGTAGCTAATATTATCCAGGGACAGTTGCTATTCCTTGAATCAGCTGATCCGAAAAAAGATATCATTATCTATTTCAATACTCCGGGTGGTATGGTCCATTCAGGCCTCGGCATTTATGACACCATGCAGTATATTAACCCTGATATCACTACCATTTGCACAGGGATGGCGGCTTCCATGGGAGCAGTCCTGCTTGCCGGCGGCGCCAAGGGAAAACGATCAGCCCTCAAGCATTCCAGAGTCATGATTCACCAGCCTCTTGGCGGAGCACAGGGTCAGGCATCTGATATTGAGATCCAGGTAAGGGAACTTCAGAAACTAAAAAAAGAGCTGTATGATATCCTGGCATTCCACACTGGCAACTCTTTCAAGAAAATCGAGAAAGATTCCGACAGGAATTTCTGGATGACTGCCGAAGAAGCCAAAGAATATGGAATGATTGATGAAGTAATGGTTCGTACTGCTAAAAAATAAATTGTGCCACGCCCAACCTCTGGAAAATCCGACAATTGCTCCTTTTGCGGAAGGCCGAAGGAAGATGTCAATCTCTTAATTGCCGGAGTTTCCGGGCATATCTGTGATGCATGCATCGATCAGGCTTACAATATCATTAAAGAAGAGCTGAAAACCACAAATAAGCCTTTCAGCATCAATGACATTGAGGTAAAGACTCCGATGGAGATCAAACAATTTCTTGATCAGTATGTCATTGGTCAGGAAGATGCTAAAAAGGTACTTTCTGTTGCCGTTTACAACCATTATAAACGCTTGGGGCAGAAAGACACCAGCAATGATGTTGAGATTGAAAAGTCCAATATCATCATGGTTGGCGAAACCGGAACCGGGAAAACCCTGCTAGCCAAAACGATAGCTAAAATGCTTCATGTGCCATTTACTATCGTCGATGCTACGGTTCTTACTGAAGCAGGTTATGTCGGTGAGGATATTGAAAGTTTACTCACCAGGTTGCTTCAGGTTGCTGATTATGATGTGAAAGCCGCGGAACGGGGGATTGTCTTTATTGATGAGATCGATAAAATCGCCAGGAAAAGCGATAATCCTTCGATAACCCGCGATGTATCGGGTGAAGGCGTTCAGCAGGGACTGCTGAAATTGCTCGAGGGTGCTGTTGTAAACGTTCCACCGCAAGGGGGTCGCAAGCATCCTGAACAAAAAATGATACCGGTTGACACCAAGAATATTCTTTTCATTGCCGGCGGGGCCTTCGATGGCATCGAGCGCAAAATTGCGCAAAGGCTTAATACCAAGGTGATCGGCTACGGCGCCCAGAAGAAAGCCGATGAGGTTGATCGCACGAACCTCATTCAATATGTTGCCCCACAAGATCTTAAATCCTTCGGTATGATCCCTGAGATCGTTGGAAGGCTTCCTGTCATTGCACATCTCAATCCCCTCGATGGTACAGCATTACGCCAGATTCTTACTGAGCCCCGGAACTCCATCATTAAGCAGTATACCAAGCTTTTCCAGATGGATAATGTTAAAATCACATTTGATCCGGACGTACTGGATTACATCGTATCTCTGGCTCTTGATTTCAAGCTTGGTGCCCGCGGATTGCGTTCAATTTGCGAATCCATTATGATCGACGTCATGTACGAAACACCGACGAATAAAAAGCAAAATCTTCGTATTACCAAGCTTTTGGCCGAGCAAAAAATATCGAAACTTACAGCCAATCGCCTTAAGGCCGGCTAATTGATTCTTTCGAAAATTAAGAAAGTATATCCCGGATCGTGATCGGGATGGGCTTCATTAAAGGTTTCCTTCCATTCACTCTTGTCCAGTTCAGGGAACCATACATCGGCTTCGAAGTCTTTGTCTACCACGGTGAGATAAACTTTCTGAGCTAACGGAAGAAATTGCCGGTAAATCATTCCGCCTCCGATAATGAAATTTTCTCCCTCGCTATCCATCTGATCTACAGCACGATCAATTGATTCAACGCAAACCGTTCCCGGAAAGCAATCGCCCGGATCGTCAGTAATCACAATATTTTTCCTGCCAGGCAGTGGTTTCAGCGGTAGCGACACCCAGGTCCTGCGTCCCATGATTACAGGATGTCCTGAAGTATGTTTCTTAAACCATTTAAAATCTTCCGGAATATGCCAGAGAAGCTGGTTATTCATGCCAATGGCCATGTTTCGGGCAACGGCCACTATTATTGATATGGGTTTCCCCTGCGCAATACTCATGCAGATATCTCCGCTTTAATATGTGGATCCGGATTATAACCGGACAGTTCAAAATCATCGAAATCAAAATCAAGAACGCGATGCTTATCGGGATTAACATGAAGGACCGGAAGAGCCTTAGGTTCCCTGTCCAGTTGCATCCTTGCCTGCTCAACATGATTCAGGTACAGGTGTGCATCGCCCAGTGTATGAATAAACTCAAAAGGAACAAGGCCCGTTTCGCGGGCTACCATCATCATTAAAATACTGTAAGAGGCAATATTAAAAGGTACACCGAGAAAGATGTCGGCACTACGCTGATAAAGCTGGCAGGATAACTTTCCGTTGGCTACATAAAACTGAAAGAGAATATGACATGGAGGAAGATTCATGTTTCCCAGGTCTGCCACGTTCCAGGCGCTGACAATATGCCTTCGGGAATTCGGGTTTTCTCTTATCGATTGAATAACACGGGTAATCTGGTCGATGGATTCGCCATGATAACCAGGCCATGATCTCCACTGGTATCCGTATATATGACCCAGTTCTCCTTCCACATCAGCCCATTCATTCCAGATCTTTACCCCTTTTTCAGTCAGATACCGGGTATTGGTCTCACCGCGGAGAAACCAGAGTAATTCGTAAAGGATGGATTTCAGATGCAGTTTCTTGGTTGTTAACAGAGGAAAGCCTTCCTCCAGGTTAAACCTCATCTGATATCCAAAAGTACTCAGTGTCCCGGTCCCTGTCCGATCCTCCTTGCGGGTTCCATTTTTCAAGGTATGACCGAGCAATTCAAGATATTGCTTCATAATTAATCTTTAAGTAATTAAGCGAACAAAAGCGCCGGCATCCATCATTAATGCACAGGCTATTCTTCTGCGCCACTGCGTCGCTTCAACTCGTCCCGTATCTTCGAAGCGGCTTCATAATCCTCGTTCTCAATAGCCAGGTCAAGTTCGGACTCAAGTTCCAGCAAAGATTTCGACTCATAAGCCTCATATTCTTCAGGCGATGGCTCTTCGGGACTCTTTGCTTCATCTTCCTTTTCTTCCAGATAGATCCCCGCCTTTTCGAGAATTTCAGCGGTAGTATAGATCGGGCACTTGAACCGTAAAGCCAGAGCGACTGCATCAGAGGTCCTGGAGTCAATTTTTACGGTTTCACCTTCACGAATAAAAGTCAATTCAGAATAAAAGATTCCCTCTTCGAGCTTTGTTATGAGGACCTCTTTCAATTCCACCCCGTAAGCCCTTGAAAAGCTCAAAAAAAGATCGTGTGTCAGAGGTCTTGGTGGCTTAAGTTCTTCAAGATGAAGAGCAATTGCTTGAGCTTCAAAGGCTCCGATCATGATTGGGATTCGCCTTCTTCCAGCATCCTCAGCAAGAACAAGGGCATAACTACCAGCTTGTGTCTGACTGAAAGTCAGGCCCATAACCCGTAACTTCACCAAATTGCCCATGATTCGTGATTTTCCGTAAATGTATCAAATAAATATAAATCGATCACTTTGCATAATAGGAATATCTTTTCTACCTTTGCAGACCCAAATGATATCTGTAATTTTATATACTCGACATGTACGCAATAGTTGACATAGCCGGACAGCAGTTCAAGGTTGTTAAAGACCAGAAGGTTTACGTTCACAGGTTGGACGCAGCTGAAGGAACTGACATGGAGTTTGCAAAAGTTTTGCTAATCGATAATGACGGTAAGGTTCAGGTCGGAAATCCGGTTGTGAATGGAGCCAAAATCGCAGCAACAGTTCTCACCCATGTAAGGGGCGATAAAGTTCTCGTTTTCAAAAAGAAACGCAGAAAAGGTTATCAGAAACTGAACGGACACCGTCAGAATTTCACCCAGATACAAATTCAGGACATCATTCTTGGTTAATCAATAATACTCAGGATTATGGCACACAAGAAGGCATCAGGTAGTTCCCGTAACGGACGCGAATCAGAAAGCAAGCGACTTGGAGTTAAAATTTATGGCGGTCAGGTTGCAAAAGCAGGCAACATTCTGGTGCGTCAGCGTGGAACACAGCACCACCCGGGGATCAATGTAGGAATTGGCAGAGACCATACCCTATTTGCTCTTGAAGATGGTACGGTAACTTTTCAGCGCAAAAGAAACGATCGCTCGTACGTTTCAGTTCTTCCGGAATCGAACGAATAGGCGTTACCCGTCTTATCCAGGAATCTCCTGAATTATCCCGGTAACGGTATAGTTCAGGAGATTTCTTATTTTAGAGCCACGTTAATCCACAGCTTAATCTTTCACATATGCTTCCTTTAAAACTCATCCAGGAAAATAGCGATTTTATCATTGAGCGGCTGAAAATCAAAAACTTTGATGCAAAACCGACACTGGGACGCATCCTCGCTGCGGACGAGCGTCGTCGCGCACTCCAGACAAGTATTGATATTCAGCTGGCCGACCTTAACAATCTTGCAAGGCAAATCGGGCAACTCTTCAAGGAAGGAAAATCTCAGGAGGCAGAGGAAGCGAAAAGCCAAACAGTTCAGATCAAAGAACAGAATCGCATTCTGAAAGAAGAGCATGATGCCCTCGAGGCAGAACTTCAGGAACTGATTGTTCAGCTCCCCAATCTTCCTCACGAACTTGTGCCGGCTGGAAGAACAGCCGATGATAATCAGTTGATTCGCACCGGGGGGATTATTCCGGAGCCTGATGCAAACAGAAAAGCCCATTGGGATCTGCTGGCAGGCTCAGGATTGATAGATTTCGAACTGGGTGTAAAACTTACAGGAGCTGGATTTCCTGTATACCAGCGTGAAGCAGCCCGTTTGCAAAGGGCACTGATCAATTTCTTCCTCGATCAGGGCAACAAGGCCGGATTTACTGAAGTACAGCCGCCTATTCTGGTCAATGAGGCGTCAGCATACGGTACAGGTCAGCTTCCTGACAAAGAAGCTCAGATGTACCGGTCAGAAGTGGATGGATTATACCTGATTCCAACAGCGGAAGTTCCCGTAACCAATATCTTCCGCGATGAAATCCTTGCCGCAGAACAAATGCCGGTAAAATATATGGCATATACTCCGTGTTTCCGCCGCGAGGCAGGATCATGGGGTAGTCATGTACGTGGACTGAATCGTCTGCACCAATTTGATAAAGTAGAGATTGTGCAGGTTCGGCATCCGGATAATTCCTATGAAGGGCTGGAAGAGATGGTGAATTATGTGGAATCCCTGGTAAACCTTCTCGAGCTCCCCTACCGGATCATCCGCCTTTGCGGTGGTGATATGAGCTTCACCTCAGCCATGACTTATGATTTCGAGGTTTTTGCAGCCGGCCAGGGTAGATGGCTTGAAGTCTCCTCAGTTTCCAACTTCGAGTCGTTCCAGGCTAACCGATTAAAATTAAGGTTCCGCGACAAAGGCGATAAGCGCACACGGCTGGCTCATACACTCAATGGCAGTGCCCTTGCACTGCCCCGGATCATGGCTGGCCTTCTCGAAAATAACCAGCGGGGAAACGAAATCCTGATACCTGAAATCCTGCATCCATATACCGGTTTCGACCGGATCCGGCTATGAAACTCATTCTCACCGGGCTCATTCTATTCCTGGGACTTCAATCTGTCTGGTCGCAGAACAGTTCTGTACAGCTGGCCTGGGAATATTACAATGAGCGCGAGTATGCGAAAGCTGCTCCTCTTTTTTTGCGTATGTATGAGGAGAACAACGTTCCCACTTACCTCTATAACTTCGTAAACTGCCTGCTGGAAGTCCGTGATTATGACACAGCCATAAAAGCTGTAAAAAAAGCGATCAGGCAAACAGGGGATATTAACCTGAATATTGAGCTGGGAAATATATATGAAGTGGCAGGCGATAATAAGAAGGCGGAAGAAGTTTACCAGATCCCGCTGAAGGAATTCCCTCAAACAGCTGCCGGCATCTTGAATCTTGGGCACGCATACTCATCTTTTGCGAAATACTCCTATTCGTCGATGGTATTCGAGCTTGGAAGAAAAGTTCTGGGAAATCCTGAGGAGTTTCGACTTGAACTGGCGAATGTTTATTATGCACAGCGCAGGTTTCCGCAAATGCTCGAAGAATATTACAGCCTGATACTCGCTGACCCAAAATATGTTCCGACTGTTCAGATAATGATTCAGAATGCGCTATCCATCGATATTGACCAGAATCTGCTTCTTCTGACGAGAGAAAAAACCTATGCTTATATTCAAAAGTGGCCCGGCATGCCAGCATTCTATGAGATGCTTATTTGGGTTTATTCTCAGGAAAAAAAATTCAAGGAGGCTGTGGATGAAGTCATTGCGATGGATCGTCGTAACCAGGCAGCTCCAGAGCGGGTCCTGCAGATGGCCCGCATTTCGTCCGAGGCTGGTAGCATGGTAGCTGCACTAACTGCTTACCAGTATATTATCGATCGGGGTAACACCGGACCTGCCCGGATGGTAATATATAACCTGGCACGAGTGGAATACCTGATGACCTTATCTGCAAAACTCAAGAATTCCAAGGGCATTAAGAGCGATGAATGGGCTGCTCTTACCGAAAGTATCCGCAAAACCATAGCCGATCTGGGTAAGGAAAGCGTATCTGACCCACTGTATATCGAGCTCGCCCATATCCAGGCATTTCGTCTCGGTAATTATGAAGAAGCGTTGAAGACCATTGAACAAGCTCTCGCTCTGCCGGGAAAACCTCCCCTGTACAGAACAGATTGCCAGCTGGAGAAGGCCGATATTTTGCTAAGCTCAGGTGACCCGTGGGAAGCTTCACTGACCTACAGCATGGTTGATATGGAAAATCCGGATAATCCGGAAGGTTCCGCTTCGCGATATCGAAAAGCACAACTATCATGGTTCACAGGAAATTACAAATGGGCGCTGGCACAATTGGATATTATCAAAGGGAGCACATCTAAACCAAATGCCAACGATGCACTGGAACTATCGATTCTGATAAGGGAAAATATCTCCGAGAAAGATTCCACGCAATCCATCCTTTTAAAACTTGCTCAAGCCGATTACCTGATCTTCAGGCATAATAACGACGATGCTCTTCTTATTCTGGATTCACTCAACAATGGCTCACCGGAAGATCCTGCAGTGGATGATTGCCTGTATAAAAAAGCAAATATCCTGCTTGATAAAAATGAGACCAGTCAGGCCATTGAGATTTTGAATAAGATAACAGACTCCTTTCGTTACGAATATTGGGGCCACAAGGCACTGTTTGAACTCGCCTGCCTCTATCAGGACAAGCTTGAAAATCCGGTCAAAGCCATAGCTCTTCTGGAGGAATTTGTGAGGGACTTCCCTTCAAGTTTTTATTTCATCGATGCCAGAAATCGGCTTAACACCCTGATAGCCAAATCTAAGAAATGAAAAAAAGATCGGTATACCTCCTGGCACTGACCGCAATTCTGCTCTGGTCCACATCCGGCACTGCATTTAAGCTGGCGCTGCGTGGTATGGATCTTATTCAGCTGCTTTTTGTCGCATCAACAATAGCCTGGATTTTTCTTCTCGTCGTGCTGGCCATTCGCAAGCAAACCGCCGGGTTGTGGATCAGCTCTCCAAAAAACCTCCTTCGATCAGCCATCGGAGGATTCCTGAATCCATTCCTTTATTACATGATCCTTCTGAACGCTTATACGATTTTACCCGCACAGATAGCCGGTCCGTTAAACTATACATGGCCGGTAATGCTGGTTCTTTTGTCGGTACCCTTTCTCCACCAGAAAATCAGACTTCAGGAGATCGCGGCTATTCTGATCAGCTTCATCGGTGTTATTATAATCAGTTCACAGGGAAGAAATATCTTCACCACATCGGTTAATGAACCTGCAGGAGTTATTCTGGCTCTCGTCAGCTCAGTAATCTGGGCCTCGTACTGGATCTTTAACATCAAGGACCAGAGGCCCGAAATCATCAAGATAACGCTGAATTTCTTTTTTGGCAGCCTCTTTACCGGAATAGCACTATTATTATCATCAAAGCCTGTAACTTTCAACATATCGATGGTTCCGGCAGTTTACGTCGGACTTACAGAAATGGCTATCGCATTTGTCTGCTGGCTCACCGCACTCGAAAATGTCAGCAATAATGCAAGGATCAGCAACCTTGTTTTTATTTCCCCATTTATCGGACTATTTTTTATTAACCTGATTCTGGGCGAAAAAATATACTGGACAACACCTGCCGGCCTGGCTTTCATCGTGGGCGGCATACTTTTGCAGCAACTCATGCCGGCAAAGAAACCTGAACCATGAGCGATAAACATATTATTTTAGGCATTGACCCCGGAACCATAGTCATGGGTTACGGACTGATCCTGATCTCAGGGAAAGATCTCTCGCTTATTCAGATGGGTGTTTTACGGCTTCAAAAAATCGCAGACCCCTTTGAGCGTCTCGGTAAGATATATCAAAGAATTGATGCCATAATTGAAGAATTCAAGCCCAACGAGGTAGCTATCGAGGCACCATTCTTTGGTAAAAACGTGCAATCCATGCTTAAACTGGGGCGTGCACAGGGTGTTGCTCTGGCTTCGGCATTTAACAGAGGAATTCCAGTATTTGAATACTCGCCGAGAAAAATCAAGCAATCCATCACGGGTAATGGAAATGCATCAAAAGAGCAAGTGGCAATGATGGTTAAAAATATACTCAAATTTGATGAAGCCCCGGCCTTTCTTGATGCCACAGATGGTATTGCAGCAGCTCTATGCCACTATTTCCAGACCAGTCGTCCTTCAGTTGCTCCGGGTGTAAAATCCTGGGAAGAGTTTATCCGGAAAAATCCGGGCAGGGTTCATTAAAACCCCGCCCGAATGCTTTCGGTAATTTCAAGAAATTCCTCCGGAGAGAATTTCATTTTAGGCTGCCTGAAGTCGATATCATAAACTCCATTGATCGGAACCAGATGAATATGTGCATGGGGAACTTCCAGCCCGATAACTGCCACGCCAACCTTCTTGCAGGGAATTACCTTCCCTATAGCCAGCGCAACGTTTTTAGCAAATATCATTAATCCTGCCAGTTCCTCGTCAGGCAAATCAAAGAGATAGTCCACCTCTCTCTTTGGAATAACCAAAGTATGTCCTTTGGTCAGCGGATTTATGTCGAGGAATGCCAAAAACCTTTCGGTTTCAGCAATCTTATAACAAGGAATCTCCCCGCTTGCAATTCTTGAGAAAATGCTGGCCATACCAGTAAAATTTCGTATTACAAACTATTTAAATCCTGCGGTCTTAAGGCACCGAAGAACTTGACCACTTTTTCACCGATACCCGGTGCATTAACATGAATAATATAAGCACCACTGGCGATCGGTATACCATACTGGTTTTTCAGATCCCAATCCAGAAAGGTGATTTCATTATCTTTCAAAAAGCGACGAATCAGGTTACCGTTAACAGAGTATACAGATACGGTACAGGTCTTCGGAAGATTGGTGATTTTCACCAGGTTTTCCAGCTGACCAAGTTCGTATGCTGAATTGCCGTAATACGGGTTTGGAACTACCCTGATCAGTTTCAGTGCAGCCTGAGCGGTCGGAAGGTCGCCACGTTTAGTTGCAATCTTCGCGGTATTGAACTGATACATCGGTTTGTTGCCGTTGAGTGCCAGTGAATCCGGTACTGCATAGTCGTAAACGCCCACGCAATACTGACCGACTACTCTCAACCTGATCTTGATATCATTACCGGTTTTCATAAAACCGTATACATCCGATGCAACATCTTCAGGCTTGATAAACCTGCTGTCGGCAACCGGCACTGCGGTCCACATGGCGTTGATCAGCAACTGCTGACGGCGGCTCGTGTTCTTCGTGTCGGCCATCTTGGTCATGTAGTACTTACCTGCATCATAGGCCGGGAAGTAGTTCACATCCTTCTTGCCCGGCTGGGTGCGGTTGTGACCCATCACATATACATAGTGCTTGCCGCCGAAGAATACATCGGTGTAACCCGGATCCAGACGGTTATTGGCCTGATACAGTTTTGATCCTTCCCTGGTTGATGGGTTCCATGCCATATCGGCACCGTTATCCCCGGTCAGGAATGAGCTTTCACCGTATACAATATTCAGGCGTTCGCCGGTTTCCACGTCGATCGCATATCCCGGGAACCAGCCCATACCGGTTTCGCTGATGTAGTTCGCAGCATTTTGATTAGCTGTGTCGGCACCGCTTCCGGCAATACCCGGCTTACCGGTTTTGTCGATCGACAGATCCTTACGCAGCTCAAATTTCAAGGCACCGCCCACGCTCAATAACGGGTCATCCGTAGTTTCCAGTACCGGTGAACGCGTCCACTTCGTGCGGTCGGCCGTAACATACAGGTCGATCGAGCTTAAACGCTGCTTTTTCGTATCGATGGCATTCGCTGCCTTATCGTAAGCCGGTCCGTGAACGCCCATGTTACAGATCTGGAACGGTGCCCAGGTGGCCTGAAGGACTTTTTCATACACCGAGTTCTTATCGGAGTTGTCACCGTCGTTATATCCGGCACGTATCCAGTTTCTTGGTCCTGAACGGTCATCATCAGGAATGAATGACAGCCATACTTCGCCAGGATTCTCATATTTAATGGAAGCTTCAATAAAGCCGTTGTTGATCGATCCGTATTTGAATGGAATTTCCGCCTGCGAAATGTTTACAGAAATACCCCATTGCAGAACCAGCTGATCGTAACTTGTGCTCACGAAACTTTCCGAGCGAACGGTATCATGCTTGGTGTTATAGATATACCAGTTGCCGTCCATCACCTTACCGTTCATAAAGCTTGTTGAGATGAAATAGTTCACCGAATCAAACTTAATGGTATAGGTGTCTTCGATAACGTTCATCGGGTCGATTACTTTCACCGTGATCGGGCCTTTACCTGCTTCGTAGGTCAGCCTGGAGGCTGTCCATGGAGCACCCTTCATGATCTCATCATGGGTTTCCTGAGTGATTTCAACGGCATTCAAACCAGTACCGTGACCTTCAATCTGGGTGATTTCCGGAGCATCTCCGAAAGTTCCCTGGATCACAGTTCCACCATTTTCCGGATCAATCTTGTGCGGGATAGCCTCATAAATCTTGATCGGGCCGCCGGCACCTTTACGACCGGCCAGGTAAGGATAGCGCTGACCTTCGAAAGAGTCAGGGTTATTCTGGTCATATTTCATAAAGTTGTTGTAAGCATAAGCTACAGCAACATAATAGTACTTCTTGAAATTCACCAGAGTACGGATTCCTTCGGCAAAAATATCTTCAGTTTCAACGAAAGTATGCTCGATACCTTCATCATGTCCGAGAACTTCTACACTGGGAACGTTTGCTTCAAGTTCAGGATTCCAGACAAAGTTGATCAGGCGGCTGACACCGTTTCTTATGTCGCACTGGAAGATAATCCTTGCCAGGTTAGTGTTATGCTCGGTGGCATCAGTAACAGAAGTGGTAGAAGTTTTGAGCTGCCAGATCTGATATCCTTCGAATTTATAATATACATCACAATCAGCAAGGCCGGTAGGACAAACAATGAACGGATCGCGTTCATGGTAAGCTTCCATGAAGTTGTTGGAGGATGGCTTATTCCAGATATGGAAAATCAGTTTCTGATCCTGTTCCACAATGGTGAGTTCCGGTGCATCCGGACCATCCACCACCTGGAAGCAGTTTTCAAACAGGCGCTGAGCTTTTTCGTCG
>CAILAQ010000240.1 GCA_903832165.1 uncultured Bacteroidota bacterium
AAATACTTATTGTTGATGATAAGGAGAGCAATATTGAGATTTTAGAAGGCCTGCTGGAAGAAATGGGATGCATGAATTTCAAGTCCACCACTAATTCACTCAGGGCAATCAGTCTTTTTAAATCCTTTCAGCCTGATTTGCTTCTGCTGGACATAATGATGCCAAACCTGAGTGGATTTGAGATCATGGAGGAGCTAAAGACAGTGATTCCGTCCACTACCTATTTACCAATACTTGTTCTTACTGCGGATATATCTAACGGTACAAAAATAAAGGCACTTTCAGCCGGAGCAAAGGATTTTATTTCCAAGCCATTTGATCTTTATGAGGTTAGTCTCCGGATAAGAAACCTTCTCGAAACCCGTTTTTTACATCAACAAATTGAAACACAAAATAAACTGTTAGAGACAAAAGTTAAAGAACGAACTTTTGAAGTGGAAAAAGCCTATTTTGAGCTTGAGAAGGCAAATCTTGAATTGAAGGTTTTAGATCACGCTAAGCTTAGTTTCCTGAGTCTGATAAGCCACGAGATCAGAACCCCCCTCAACGGGATTTTAGGTTTCACGGATATTCTGAAAGACGAAGTGAAATCGCCCAAATTACTCAATTACCTTCAGGACCTTGAGGCTTCTGCAAACAGATTAGAGCGTTTCTCCTACCAAGCCCTTCTGATCACAGAGTTGAGCACCCAAGTTCGAAAGATTTCGAGTGATGAGCTTTCATTGAATAAACTCTTTAGTCAATCAGGCGTTCTTCTTGAAGAGAAGATCAAATCCAAGAATCTCAAAGTTGTGTTGCTAAACGACCAACTGATTCCATCGATTTTCGGCGAAGAAAAATTAATACAATTATGCTTTAATTATCTTATTGATAATGCGATTACGTATTCTGTGCCTGATAAAGAGGTTTTAGTAAAGATCACCTCAGATGGCAGCCATACTTTTTGCGAATTTATTGATCAGGGTCCTGGTTTCTCTGCTCTTAACCTTGAAAATCTTTACAAAGTTTTCGCATTAGCAGATGAGCACATTGACAGCAGAACAGGATTGAGTCTCGTTTTGATCAAATTGATCATGGACGCGCACAAGGGGCAGGTTACCATTACAAACAATGACAAAAAAGGTGCGACTGTAAGGTTGACTTTCATCAACCGGAAGTGATCCCGGCGGGATTCGAACCCACGACCCGCAGCTTAGAAGGCTGCTGCTCTATCCAGCTGAGCTACGAGACCAAAAGGACCGCAAAGATAAGCGGAATTAGGGAAACTACCAAGGTGAAAATACAAGATTTGCTACTGTTCCTTAATCCAGTTGACCAAACCCTTTTTCTCCAGTATTCCCAGTAACTTATCAGGTAATGGCTCGAAAGAAAATTGTTTCTCCCCAATCTTTATCAACCCTTTCCTGAAGTCTGTTTCCACTTCGCTGCCAGGCAAATAGGCTTCAACTGCTTCTTTATGCACAATCAGTAACAGGCCCTGATTAATGGACGACCGGTAGAATATACGGTTGACAGATTTTACTACAACAGCTTTAATTCCTGCATAGGCCAGTCCAACGGATGGATGCTCACGCGAGCTCCCACACCCGAAATTTTCACCGGCAAAGATGAGGTCACCCGATTTAACTCTCGAAGCAAAAGATGCGTCAAATCCCGCGAAAAGATGTTCTACGATCTTATCGCCTTCGGAACTCAGTACATTATAAGTAAGGTTGCCGGCAAACATCTGATCAGTATTCAGGTTATCCTGATCTGCATAATTCCAGACACCCTTATAGTAGCGGTCCTCACCGGCAGGAATTTCAGGAGTCTTCCCTTCCGGACGCCCGGAATCAAATTTTTCATTATGACCAGGTCCTCTTGGATCGGTTATTATTCCATTCAGCGCAGTATAGGCAACTGTTGCCGGTGAAGCCAGAAAAATCTGGGAATTCGGATTCCCCATCCTACCCTTGAAATTTCGGTTTGCTGTAGATATTACAGTAAATCCATCAGCCGGTATGCCCTGACCTGTTCCAAGGCAAGGCCCACAGGAAGAACTCAGAATGGTTGCCCCGGAATTAACGAAAGTCGTGATCAGCCCTTCTTCAATCGCCTGAAGATAAATCTCTTTAGATGCCGGAATAACAAGCAACTGAAAATCAAGAGCAACTTTTTTACCTTTCAATACAGATGCGGCGATCCGCAAATCTTCTATCCTTCCATTCGTACAGGTCCCGATTAATCCTTCGTGAACCACGGTGCCGGCGGTTTCGGCCACTGTTTTAACATGATCAACCAAATGAGGCGCTGCCACCAGCGGGACGATATCCCCAAGATCAATATCAATATCAAACAGGTATTGAGCATCAGCATCAGCCCAGACGGCTCCGTCATCTGAACCTAAAAATTCTGAAAGAACAGAATCGACAGGGAATACAGCATTTTTTGCTCCCATCTCTGAGGCCAGATTCGCCAAGGTCATCCGGTCGGAAATCGTCAGGCACGCCAACCCTTTCCCATGGAATTCCATGGAAAGATAATTG
>CAILAQ010000241.1 GCA_903832165.1 uncultured Bacteroidota bacterium
TCTGCTAAAAGTCTTCATTTTCTTCTTTTTGCACGGCGAAGATAACCGGGTTTTCTATTTTTGTGGCGTTAAATTTCTCATATGACTAAAAAACCGCTGATTCTGGTTTGTAATGATGATGGTTACCGTGCCCGGGGAATTCAGGAACTGATGGAGCTGGCCGGTGAATTCGGGGATGTGGTTGTCGTTGCTCCGCTTACCGGCCAGTCAGGCATGTCGCATGCTGTTACCCTCAATCATCCGATCAGGTTTCGAACCGCCCAGATGATAAATGGTTACCCGGCCTATGCCTGTTCCGGCACTCCGGCTGATTGTGTGAAAATTGCCCCTCAATCAGATCATGGATCGCAAACCGGATCTGGTACTCTCCGGAATAAACCACGGATCGAATGCTTCGGTGAGCCTGTTCTATTCGGGAACCGTTGCAGCTGCTATCGAAGCCTGCATGAACGGAATTCCTGCCATAGCTTTTTCGGTGGATGACCATTCCCCGGATGCCGATTTTCGACTGGCTGTTCAATTTGCCCGTCCAATCATCAAAAAGGTGATTGAAACCGGACTGTCCACCGGCACCTGCCTGAATATTAATTTCCCGAGGATATCCCCTGAAGAGTGCAAGGGCATGAAGGTTTGCCGGCAAACAATAGGTGTATGGAAGGAGGAGTTCGATAAACGGACCGATCCGCAGGGTCACGACTATTTCTGGCTAACCGGCGAGTTCAGTAACGAGGAGCCCCTCTCTGAGGATACCGACGAATGGGCGCTGAAGAACAATTTTGGTGCTATTGTTCCCGTTAGTGTGGATGTAACGGATTATGCCGCTATGGAGGCTTTGAAATTATGGCTGTTGTGATGATGAACGTATGAATAAGGTAAATCTGAATCAGGTATGGATTGGAATGATTCTTGGTATAATCATTCCATTGATTGCTTTAACTTGCTATTATTTTGCGCGTTATAGCGATCTGAGCCTGATTGATTTCGTTAAGGTATACAAGAACCTGGGAATCCTTACGCATATTATTTCCCTCTCAGTTCTGCCAAACCTGCTGCTGTTCTTCCTGTTTGTCCGTCAGGAATCTCTTAAATCAGCTCGTGGCACGCTTCTGGCTACCTTTCTTTTTACTTTTATTGTTCTGATTATAAGAGTCCTGTAAAGGATAGCGGGGAAAACGATGAAGTACTTTCTTATTGCCGGGGAACCATCAGGAGATCAGCACGGATCTGAACTGATGAAAGCAATCCTTAAAATTGATCCGGTTGCCGAATTTCGTTTTCTGGGAGGCGACCTGATGCAAAAGGTAGGCGGTAAAGTGGTTATACATATCCACGACCTGGCTTTCATGGGATTTACTCAGCTGATTGTTAAGTTGCTGAAAATCCGTAAAAACTTTCAGGTTACCCGAAAAGCGATCCTGGATTTCTATCCGGATGTGGTTATCCCGATAGATTACGGAGGATTTAATCTTAGGCTGATCCCCTGGCTTAAAAAAAAGAAGTTCTGTACGATATATTATATAACGCCGAAAGTATGGGCCTGGATGCCTTCCCGCGCAAAAAAACTCGCCCGGTTTACCGACAGGTCCCTGTGCGTTCTTCCTTTTGAAACTGAATTTCTTGCAAAATATGGGGTCGCCTGCGACTATGTCGGGAATCCTGTAAAGCAGTATGTCCGTCCCGTAATCAATGCTGATCCGGAAAAAGTGCGTATTGACCTTGGCCTGAATGCAAAACCGGTCATCGCTTTGCTTCCTGGCAGCCGCAAGCAGGAAATCAGGCAGATCCTGCCAACTATGGTGGAGATGATCGATCAGTTTAAGGACTTTCAGTTCGTTATCGGCGCTCATGCAAATTTCCCGGAAAGCTTTTACCGTGAACTGACGGGGATTTCTGAAGTGGAAATAATATACGGTAAAACGCTGGAAATACTTAAAATAGCCAAAGCAGCTCTCGTCACCTCCGGAACGGCAACGCTGGAAACAGGACTCCTCGGGACTCCGCAGGTTGTCTGTTATACAAGCTCTCCTCTATCCTGGCTTATCGCCCGAATCGTTATCAGAGTCCGCTATATCTCCCTGGTTAATCTGATCCTCGGCCAAGCCTGTATCGAGGAGTTGATTCAGTTCCGTTATACTGCTATCAGTCTTAAAAGTTGTCTCGGCAGAGTGCTTAACGACCAGGAGTATATTACCCGTATGGCTGATGGATACCGCGACCTGAACGAGAAACTCGGGGAAAGAGAAGCCTCGGCTACGGCTGCCGATATCGTTTGCCGTTTTTTTCTACATTTGTAGCTCTCAAAAAAGTAGCAATTCTATGTTAACCTTGCTGAAACGTGAGATAAACGGATTTTTCAGTTCCCTTACAGGATATATTGTTATCATCGTTTTTCTGGTGCTCAACGGGCTTTTTCTGTGGGTATTCCCTGGAGAATTTAATGTTCTGGAATCCGGTTATGCAACCCTCGATCCAATGTTTATCCTTGCTCCGTGGGTTTTTCTATTTCTGGTCCCTGCTGTTACCATGAGGCTCTTCTCAGATGAAAAGAGAACGGGTACGCTTGAACTTCTTCTTAGCCGGCCGCTCAGTGATCTGAAAATCATCCTGTCGAAGTACCTGGCCGGTCTGGTGCTGGTGCTTCTGGCGATTTTACCTACACTCGTCTACTTTTGTTCAGTCATGTGGCTCGGTTCCCCGCGTGGAAATCTTGATACCGGCGGTTTCTGGGGCTCATTTATAGGACTATTTTTCCTTGCCGGAGTTTATGTTGCTATCGGCCTGTTTACTTCATCAATTACTGAAAATCAAATAGTTTCATTCATTCTTGGAGTCACGGGATGCTTCCTGCTCTTCCTTGGGTTTGAATATATCTCTAAGCTTGGGCTTTCCGGCGGACTGGAAAATTTCATCGCCGGCCTTGGAATATCTTTCCACTATAACTCGATGGCCCGCGGAGTGATCGATACGCGAGATATCCTCTATTTTGCCTCAGTGATTGCCGTGTTTGTTCTTTTTACCAAAATTGTTCTTGAAAGCCGTAAATGGTAGGAGGTGTATGATGGACAAGA
>CAILAQ010000242.1 GCA_903832165.1 uncultured Bacteroidota bacterium
AAAAACATTTTAACAGAAAGGATGAATCGGTTGTAAAGGTTGAGATCACAAGCGGTGTTTTAAACCTGATTGTCAATGACTTACATTGATTCCAACTGAAATGATCCTCAACTTTTTAGGGGATTTGAAATTCATTTAGAACCGTCCAGGTTCATTGAGGATTGGAAATTTCCTGCCAAATACTTGCCAGAAATTTTGTTCCTGAATAGTCGAAAAATGAGCTTATGGGTGCTTACTATGCTAATAATATTTCAGCCGGGATTCCCAACTCAAGATGAAATAGCCTGGCCAACTCCAACGTCAGCGGTTTGCGCTTGTTTAAAATGGCTGATACATATCCCTTTGAACCCACTTTTCCAACCAGGTCCTTGTTCTTTAATCCCAAATCCAGCATCTTGCTCCTGATTGCATCTATCGGGTCCGGCTTTGGAACCGGATAATGCTTATCTTCATAATCCTTGATTAATAAAAGCACCACCTGAAGTTTCTCTCCTACAGGAGTATTGGGTGCTACTCTTTTGTCGAACAGGTGATCTACCCAAGCAAGGTATTGCTCATATTCCTTATCTGAACCTATGATTTTTAGTTTCATGACCTTCGTTTCAGTTCGTTGAAATTTCTAAAATCACATTGCGTGAGTTCATGGTACCACTCCAGCATGGCTGTTGTTGCCATTGGATACCGATGGCAATAATCCAGCAAGGCTTTTCGAGTGATAATGTTAAACATGTGACAAAGATATCAAATGTTTACTAATAGAAAACATTTGTGCCGTTTTTAATTTCGGCGTATCAAAACCCAAACCGGGAGACTACTGTGTTTTTTGCTCCTACGGCAGTGTAAAAAGTCCGCCGGTTCAGGAAATCGGGGAATGCGGCTGATGCGGGTAAACGGGAAATCCAAAAAGACGATTTTGTGGTCTCAATATATGTCGTTACCTTTTAGGGATGAATGGGTTAACCTAATAATGCCTAATAAATCATAACAATGAAAACAATTAGAACGACTACCCTCTTGCTTCTGATCGTTTTTACGGGATGTACCAAATACGGCAATTATGGCAGTAATGACAATACTGTTTGGGACAAAGGCGGTGAAAAGTATTACAATAACGTGCTCACTTTGCAGACAGAGGCAGGTGAAAAATATTCAACCTGGTCGCAGACAATGGACTCCCTGCAAGCCATAAAAAAGTTACAGGAGTTTTTCCTGGATGATACGACAGTTACTTCTGCCACCATTGGCAGTCAGGGGATTGCTGTGCAATATTCAAATGGCATGCGTGGGGGAATATTCCTGAATCCCGAAGACAACGCCGACACTCAGCCACCAGCAGTGAAACCATTGGAAAAAGTTTCAGCTTCAAGTTCTGGCACAACTTCCCTCGTCAATAATATAAAAGTGATCCTCCTGAATCCTTCTTATTGGGACCGGTCGGAATACACTGATCCAATGGTGTCAAACTACCAGAAGTGGCTTCCGCTACCCGGCTTTACTCTGCAAAACATTTACAAAAATACAGAAGCCACGGTGGATCGGTTTACCGGGTTGTCAGGGTATGGGATCGTCCATATCTACTCCCATGGTTGGGCATGGCCGGATAAAAACGATCTAAAGGAAGTCTATTTAAAAACGGGAGAAGTGGCCAATCTGGTTACATCGGCAAAATACTGGAAGGATATAGTAACTGGTGATATTACGGCTTTCCTGGCCCAAACGGGGCCCTCAATCCGGGAAAACGTCTATTACCTGTCGCCCAAATTCATAGAAAATCATAATGATTTCAGCAAGGATACCGTGCTTTTTTATGGTGGCTTTTGTTATAGCTATCTGGGTAGTTGGTCGCAGCTATACAAAAAATTCGCCGGTGGTTGCTATTTTGGTTTTACCTGGGCTGTCTATACAAGTAAAAATGCCGGATGGGCTACTTCTTTGATCGCGAGCTTAGCTGATACCCTGCCAGGTGAACCTAATAATTCTGCAAAATGGTGGGGCGGAACAAACCCTCCGAAGTCATATTTTTACACGCCGGATAATGCATGGGTTTCTATTGTCTATACCGGTGATCCTAATCTGACCTTATGGAAAGAGCCTGACTGCAACTTTACCTATGAGGGTCGCAAGTACGGGTACCGTACCTA
>CAILAQ010000243.1 GCA_903832165.1 uncultured Bacteroidota bacterium
TGCCCTGATCACATTGACAGTGATCAGCAAAGAATCGAGCAAATTATTAAAAACCTGGTTTCCAATGCATTAAAATTTACATCAAAGGGAGGAATCACGATTTCATTTAATCGCGCACCCGAAGATATGGCATTCCGAAACCCCGCACTGAGGGGGCAGGCCAATATTGAGGTATCCGTGAAGGATACAGGTATAGGCATTGCTTCCGACAAGCAACTTGCGATATTTGAAGCCTTCCAACAGGCCGATGGCAGTATATCCCGTAAATTTGGAGGAACAGGGTTAGGGCTTTCCATTTCCAAAGAATTATCGCGATTGTTAGGTGGGGAAATTCACATTTCAAGCACCAAAGGTGAAGGATCGATTTTCACGCTTATATTACCTTGTCAATCAAAAGAGAATCCGGCAGTCTCTGTGGAATCCCAACCACCAAGGGATTTTATCGAACCATCTTCATCATTTAATAAACCGAGGGACGGTCAGAAGGAATCAGGTTTGACTGAGGTTTTCAGCCCATTTATTCCGGACGACCGGGACAATTTATCCAGTGATATTGAGCACATCCTGGTTATTGAGGATGATCCGGAATTTGCGAAGATTCTCTATAAGGAATGCCAGAATAAACATTTTAAATGCATTATCGCCGGAGATGGCGAATCAGGCTACCAACTGGCAAAACAATACAATCCGGCTGCTATTATTCTAGATATAAAACTACCAGGAATGGACGGATGGAAAGTATTGGAAATGGTAAAACATGATCCCCAGATCCGCCATATACCGGTTCATATGATGTCATCACTTGATGAGACCATCGAGGCTTATCAAAAGGGCGCCATAGGTTACCTTAAAAAGCCGGTTTCCAGGGAATCCCTTGCAGGCACATTTGAAAAGATTGAAAACTTCCTCGAAAGAAAAATGAAACATCTTCTTATCGTTGAAGACAATGAGATAATGAGATTAACCCTCCGTCAACTGCTTAAAGGGTCGGATATTTCAATTATGGAGGTATCGACAGCGAAGGAATGCAAAGAGGCTTTACAAACCAAAATATTTGACTGCATAATTCTGGACCTTGGCCTGCCGGATAAGAATGGTTTGGATGTAATAAAAGAGATCAGGGAAATGAAGCTTGAGCATACACCCCCGATCATTGTATATACTGGTCAGGAGCTAACGAAAGAGCAAAATGAGGAACTCAACCAATACACAAAATCGATAATTATTAAAGGCGTTCGATCTGAGGAACGATTACTCGACGAGGCGACACTCTTCCTGCACAGGGTTGTCCAGGATCTTCCTCAGCAGCAGCAGGCAATTCTCAAAAAGCTTTATGAGAAGGAAGATTCTTTTGAAGGAAAGACCATCCTGATTGTGGATGACGATATGCGAAATATCTTCGCTCTCACCAAGGTATTCGAGGAGAAGGGTATCAAAGTTTTAAAAGCCGTCAATGGCATAAAAGCGATAACACTCCTGGAGGAAAGTGTTAATGTTGACGCGATACTGATGGACATCATGATGCCGGAAATGGATGGTTTCGAAGCTATCCGGAATATCAGAAAGATTAAATTATTCCGGAAAACTCCAATAATTGCGATTACAGCGAAGGCGATGAAAGAGGACCGGCAGAA
>CAILAQ010000244.1 GCA_903832165.1 uncultured Bacteroidota bacterium
AGAAGCTTAGTGCCCATATCCGGTCCTATGGGTTTGTTGATTCTCCGGTAACGGATAACCATGACAATCATGGCTGCCAGAATGACGAGTCCGGCGAGAATGGTAATGAGGAGCTGAATGACATTTACTCTATCCGAAGTCTGGCTCCTCATGAAACTTCCCGGTAACCTGTCAATTTTCGACAACCGTTCACTGTTTACCAGGCTATTGTAACCGGTGGTATTGAGCAGGTCCTGGCCTGAAGTCAGAACATATCTGAGGAAAGCAATCTGATTTTCTGAAGCCGGAGTGGCCGGAGCAATGGCGTATATGTTCCGGCATAATGCCTGCGGATATTTCCCGATCCAGATTCCTCTCGATAGGTCGTCGACGTTTCCATATATTTTCTCAATGTAGTCCATCTTGCCAGTTCCGTTTTTATCGATGGGCAATAGACTGATGCCGCTGACCATTCCTTGTCCTGAAGGATTAGTGAGGTCGGCCAGCTTGCAGAATCCGATACCATTGGGGTCTTTCTGAACGGCGGCAATTAATTCCGCACCTGTTTCGAAAGTAAACCCGCTCACGAGGGTTGGATCAAGGTTGACGAAATTTGCAATGGTTGCTTTTATCAAGGAATCACCAATCATGTAAATATTGACCGGTTGATTCTGTCCGCCATTGAGCAGACCTCCCCAGGTGCGCGACCCCTGATTTTCGAAAGTTTTCGAAAACGCTGCAGCAGATATTCCATTGCTGTTAATTTCAGCCAGAAGAGGATTGGCAGTGTTAATCACCGGGATGATGGCATCGCGGCCGATAACCATTTCCCAGGCTGATCTCTCGTTGACTGTTTTGCCGGGATCGCCGGATATAAAGGCCAGCTCAGTACCAGTTTCATTCTGCCCGACAATCCTGATTGTTAACTTGGGGTTGATGGCAGCATAATCGCCGGCCCACTTTGTTGTCAGCTCCTGAAGATCCGGTGTGCTGGTGATGGTCATCGAACCTTTCGCAGCTGATGACTTTTGCAAATCTCCAGAGGTATAGGAGATATTGCCTGCCTGACTCTGGAACAGCATTGCGGCACCGATGAGTACTAAAACTACTTTTTTCATGGCCTTAAAATTTGAGTTCATTATTTTGTGTTTGCTTTCACGCATAACGATATTCAATTACCTTGCCAAGGTTTGTAATGCTCAGATATAGAGAAAGTTATGGTTTGGTGTGCCTATAATCACTACACCCCAAGTGTTGAAAAAATATACACAAATATGAGCAAATTTGGCTAATGAGTAGTAAATCAATATGATAGTACCGGTGTAGATAAATTCAACAGGTGGTGAGAAATTCAACACAGTAACTGCAATAAGCTGTCATTTAGGTGGGTACGACAGCGAAAAGGTTCCCGCCTTCGCGGGAATGACAACTCTACGAGGGTTATTTCTGCCTACTGAGTACTGAAGACTGAAGACCTGTCACAATTCTTTAGGGAACCTCTCCAAAATCCGATCCGCCGCCTCGCGGTACGCCTGATGGGCGCCGGCAGCACTGATCTCCCTGCCTGCCTGCTCATTCATCCCGTTGGGCGTTGCAGCGTGTTTGGCGAGTTCGTCAAATTCAATAGGATCAGCAATTTGCGCTGTGTAGGAGAGGGCTTGAAACAGGTTGGCGATATACTGGTTGGCTATGGTTTTATCTACACCATGATCTGTGGTCCAGATACTGAGCTCCTGTAGAAGATCGTAATACGGAGTGATCAGACAGGTGAGCGTCCATATTGCATGTAGTTGAATTTCATCGCTTACCATAAGAGGTTGACCGAGATTGTTGAAAATATCTACAACAGATTTTGGAGCATTGTATAACGGAATAGGGCAGTTGTGGTTGACTACCGGTGGCAGAGGAATAGCCCTGCAAACTTTTCCTGCAGGTGCAGTCATCGCTGCAAGATCATCATGTTTTATCAGAGGGATCAGGGAAACGATCAAATGTTCTTTTCTGAATTTGAGATTTCTCAGAACTTCTTCTGCCTGCGGAGGCCGGAGTGCAAGAAATATGATTTCTGAATGATCAAGAACATCCTGGTTGCTGGTCATCCTGGAAACTTGAGGATATTTCGCTGCCAGTCGGGAAGAGTTTTCTTCGTTTCGCGGAGAGATTCTCAACTGTGCACCCTCAATTTCAGAGGAGCATAATCCTTCGATCACTGCAGTGGCGATCTTACCGATTCCTATAAATCCTATATTCAATGGGTACTCCTTGTTTTATCCGGATATTGATCAAATCCATCCTTTCAGTTTGTAATAGGCGATTGCGGAGTATTCCCTGAGCACAGTAAGCTCATAGTGCAGATAACTCCACATATTATAGCGCAAGGAGAGGTTTTTTATCCGGATATCCTTGCTGTTCTCCTTATCCATAGCCTTTTCCGGTTCAATGGGGGTGTCGAAGGCAGCCAGTCCTCCAACATTTGAAAAACCCACCTTTTTAAACGATTTTACCGATCGGTACATATGCTCCGGTGAGGTAATCAAAGCCAGCGACAATCGGCTTTTATCGCCCGGATGCTTTGCTGCAATATTCATCGCCTGCGATCTTGTATTAAACCCCAATGGTTCATAATGTATTCGTGATGAGTCGATACCTTTGATTATGAGTTCGTGCGCCATCAATTTTAAAGGTCTTAAGCTGTCGCCTTCATTAAATGGAAGAGCAATAATGATTTTTGCATCCGGATATTTCTTTCCGGCTTCAGCGCCGTACCAGGCACGGATCAGCCCATCCGGACTGGGCATGCCGCTCCCGCTCATAATAACTATAATATCAGGTTTCTGAATTAATTTGCTGTTTGCTGTTCCCAGATTATAATAAGCATTGAAAGGGATATGCGTAAAACTGATGATCACAGCCAACAGCGTCAGAACGCCGATAGTTCCTATGAACCATTTGCTGATTTGTAGAAGGGTATGAAGTCGGCTGCCGGAGCTTTTGCCTTTTCGTTTGACCGGCTTTTTTTTACTGTCCATAATGAGAGGTGATTTCCATAGTAAATATAGAAAAGGTTTATCTTCGTGGTATGTCTGAAAAAGCGAAACCGGTTTTTGAGAAGCGCATCTTCTGGGATGTCAACTTTGAGAATTTAGACTATGATCTTAGGGCTAATTTCGTGATCGAACGGGTGTTTGAGCGCGGCGATGTTGAGGATATCCGCCAGTGCCGCAGGTATTACGGTGATGAAAAGGTGACGGAAGCTCTGTTGAAAGCAAAGTTTTTACCGGAGCACCGCATGCATCTTGCCAGTGCAGTCATCAATAAACCTTTAAATGAATTCAGATGTTACATATTGAGACAGTTGAACCCGGGACTTTTTCCTTACTGAAAAGGCTGATGACATTGCCATCGCTCGACTCTTTTTCCCTGGTTGGCGGTACAGCCCTGTCACTTCGATATGGTCACCGTAGCTCTGTCGATCTGGATTTGTTTTATCATGAGAGATTCGACCATCAAGTTATCGAAGGCGAATTAATGAAAACCTTTGGAAGTGACTTTTTTTATGAAGGTGGTCACAAGCAGTTTGGGATCTTCTGTACTATTCAAAATGTCAAAGTTGATATTGTTTACTTTCCTCATTTACCTATTGCTCCCATTGAAGTTGAGGATCATATCAGAATGTACGGCAGTGCAGATATTGGCGCAATGAAAATTCAAGCCATCCTCGGAAGGGGAAGGAAAAAGGACTTCTGGGATTTATTTGAATTGTTGCAACATTATTCGCTGCAGCAAATTATGGACTGGCACAAGCAGAAGTACCCAAGTCAAATGCTTGGAATCAGTATTCCTAATGCAATTGCCTATTTTGTTGACGCGGATGAAAGTGAGGAACCTGTAAGTTTCAAGAAGCAAACATGGGACGAAGTCAAAAAGGGCATCCAGAAAGTGGTGCGCGATTACCTTATTTGAATACCGACTTTATTGCCTCCAGATATTGATAGCCGAACTCTCGTTCGGGCTCAAGATAGCTGCCTTCTGTCCATTCATTCCAGCTGTTAATGGTAATTATCTTATTGTTTTTCAGATTTTTATCCGTCCAGGATTTGCTGACCTCCAGAGCATTTTGAAAATTTTCAGGTGAATTGTTGTTCATCACCGCCATGCAGGGATATCCCATATTGCGAAAATCGACTTTCTGACTGCAGCGTGGCGTTGCATCCCAGCCTACGGTGACATTAGGATAATAGGGCTGTTTAACTGTTTTTACATACTGCTCGCAAAACTCAGAATACTTATCCTGAACCACCTTGTAATCTGTTTGGGGGAAATTATCCAACCCTACATGATGAATCCAAACATAGGAAGTTGTGCTGTTGAACGACAGAAAATCAAGCAATTGCGAAGGTTCTTTTAATTCGGTTTCATTGGGCAGAATCTGAATCCCCCATACAACGGCATTCAGATGCAAATCCCGGAAGCCTGCTTTTTTTGTCTTCGCCCGGAATTTTTCCAAAGCCACCTTTGCTCCTTCCTTACCACCCATGCTTTCCACAAACTTGAATAATTCATAGATGGAGAAATAAGGACAGCCATCGACTTTCCAATAAGTTGGCTGACTGAAATAGGCGGATATGATGTAATCCATCATCTTGTCAAAAGTTTCAGGGGTAATGGTTCCCGGATAAAACAGAGGAGCTGCTCCCGTTTCAGGATTCCGCGGGAAAAGATCAACCCAGTCGTGATTGGCCCACATCAAAGCGAATCTGACTTTATTATTGTTCTTAACCTTGAGAAAACCATTTTCCAGCCCCTTTTCTAAAAATGGGCCATCATTGTAATAATACCAATCGTAAATGAA
>CAILAQ010000245.1 GCA_903832165.1 uncultured Bacteroidota bacterium
GAGAATAGTATCATTGACAATATTGCTGGAATCCATCTTCATAATCATAACCGAATCAATGGTCAGCCAGATATCAATGGAGGTGCCCAGCCTTACCTGATCATTAAAAGCAGGATATTGCTTGTAAACCTTTGCCTGCATGCTATCTCTGGCGTTGGTAACGGTGGTGTCATATTTTATGGCACCGATGTTGAAATAATAATTCATGGAAATTGTTCGTGCAGTTTCCTTGCTGATATTTAAAAGGTTAGGTACAGAGGCGCGTTCGTCGCTGAGTCCCTGGCCAACCACAAGTGTAATTCCGGAGCCCTTAGGGATATCGGTGCCCTCTGTGATCAATCTGCCGCCGAACTTCTGTTCCAGGACATAGGTAGGAGCGAAATGCGGAATGTACTCAATATTGGCAATGCGAAGGCCGGTACTGGCTAATACTCTCTCAGCCTGCCGGTAAGGCATGTCGAAAGCCTTGGGCATTTTTATCATTTGTGGGAACCAGCAATTGGTGATGATGAAAATTTTGCGATTTTCCTTGATGCCTGCGCCGGGTTCAGGATATTGATCAAGAACTGCGCCACGTGGAGATTCCTCAAAATAGGTGGAGTCCTGAACAACCCACTTGAAATTGTTCTGTGCACATAAACGGTCAACCTGCTGAAGAGACATGCCGGTGAAATCCGGAACCTTGATCTTTTTACCATGGCCGGTATAGAAATACAGGCTGATCTGAACCACAATGATCAGGCCAACAGTTACTGACAGGGCTATCAGGATGTTTTTCCATAGGATTTTGCTGAGCAGGAACTGAACCAAAGGTGACTTCATAATTGATTAATGCTGTGATAACAACGTTTCGGCAAAGATAAAATTATATGACGGATTGAGTTAATAGGATTTCAGGGTGTTATACAGGGTGTCCCGTTCTACCGGCTCCAATCCGCTGCTGCGAATCAGGGATACCAGGCTCTCAGTTGACATCGCCGGATTCTGGTCCTCCGCTCCTGCCATCGAATAAATCCTGGTAGTATCCTCAATGGTTCCGTCCAGATCGTCCACCCCGAAAGAAAGAGAGAGTCCGGCGATCTCCTTGCCAATCATCGGCCAATAAGCCTTCAGGTGCGGGAAGTTATCCAGATAGATTCGGCTGATAGCATAATTGCGCAGGTCCTCAATCGTACTTACCTCGCCAATGATTCCCAAAGCGTTATTCTCTTTCCGGTATTTCAGAGGAATGAATACCTGAAAACCCATCGTCCTGTCCTGCAATTGCCTTAGCCTGTCGAGGTGATTTATCCGGTGCGAATATTTCTCGAGATGTCCGTAAAGCATCGTCGCATTGGTAGGTATTCCAACTTTGTGGGCTGTCTCATGTATTGCAAGCCAAAGGTCGGATTCTGTTTTATCAGGACAAATAGTCTTTCTCAGTTCTTCGTCGAAAATTTCCGCTCCTCCGCCGGGTATGGCATCAAGACCTGCATTTTTAAGACGGGTTAATCCCTCCTCAACGGATACATGACTTTTGCGGAACATAAAATCGAGTTCGACAGCAGTAAATGCCTTAATAAAAAGGGTAGGGTTCAGCTCCCTGATTTGCCGGATCATGTTTTCATAGTAGTCAAGGGTGCGCTGAGGGTGCACTCCCCCCACAATATGCACTTCGGTGGCCGACAGGTCTTTGAATTTGCTGATCTCCTTGAGGATATCATCCAGACTCATTTCCCAGGCACCATCCTGATTGACTTTGCGTGAATAAGAGCAAAATCTGCAACTATGTATACAGATATTGGTGGGTTCGATATGAAAATTGCGATTGAAATAAACGTTCTTTCCACTTTTCCTCTCCTTAACCAGGCATGCCAATCTCGAGAGATATCCAAGAGTGGCATTTTCATATAAATACAATCCATCCACTGAAGTGAGTCGGCGTCCTTCAGAAACAGATCGATCAATGTCTTTTAAACGATTATCCAGAATTCCGGTCATGACCGATTTTGTTAGATTTTATGGCCCACAAAGGTACGACAAATTGCCATTTGGGCGATCGGCTATCTTTTTCGATATTTGTTCGCATACATCCATGATTCAAAAGAAGAGAGCCATTATAATCGGTGCCGGTCCTGCCGGATTGACTGCAGCATTTGAGATGCTGACCAGAACGGATATTGAAGTGGTCGTTCTTGAGGCTACCAGTCAGACAGGAGGTATTTCCCAAACTGTAGAATATAAGGGAAACAGGATGGATATTGGCGGTCATCGGTTTTTTTCTAAATCTGACCGTGTAATGGATTGGTGGTTGAGAATATTGCCTTTTGATAATGCAGGGGAAGAGGCAAAGGAAGTGACTTTGACCTATCAGACTAAAAGAATGACAATTAAGACCGAAGACCTGTCAGACAAGCCCGCTGATACTGATAAAATTATGCTGATCAGGAACCGGTTGTCAAGGATCTATTATGGCCGGAAATTTTATTCTTACCCCATTAGGCTGGACCTTAATACGATACGTAATCTTGGACTGAGAAGGATTGCACTTATCGGCTGGTCATATCTGATGGCTATGCTGAAGCCCGTCAAGCCGGAAAAAAGTCTTGAGGATTTTTTCATAAATCGTTTCGGAAAAGTGCTGTACCTGACTTTTTTTAAAGATTATACAGAAAAGGTCTGGGGTGTACCGTGCAATGAAATAGAGCCGGAGTGGGGGTCGCAGCGTATAAAAGGACTGTCGGTATCCAAAGCGCTCTGGCATGCTCTGAAGTCAATCTTTCCAAAAGGGAGCTCAATCGACCAGAAAAATACTGAAACAAGTCTGATAGAAAGGTTCTTCTATCCGAAATTCGGCCCGGGACAACTATGGGAAGAGGTTGCAAAACAGGTTACTGACATGGGTGGTGAGATCAGAAAATTTTGCAAAGTTGAGAAGGTTGATCATAACGGTGATATTGTGACAGGTGTCTGGTACCTGAATTCAGCTACCGGAAAGGAAGAATATGCGGAGGCTGATTTCGTTTTTTCGACAATGCCTGTTAAAGATCTGATCAGCGGGATGGGTGCTGGTGTTCCCGCACCTGTGAAGGTTGTCGCTAATGGACTTCAATACCGCGATTTTGTGGCACTTGGGCTATTGTTCCGTAAAATGCAGATCTGTCTTCCGGATTGCACTGAGGGCAACAGGGTGCCCGATAACTGGATCTATATTCAGGAAGCGGATGTAAAAGTTGGCCGGATCCAGATTTTCAATAACTGGAGTCCTTACATGGTTAATGATCCGGATACCGTATGGCTTGGGCTGGAGTATTTTTGCCAGGAAGGTGACTATCTATGGA
>CAILAQ010000246.1 GCA_903832165.1 uncultured Bacteroidota bacterium
CATGAAAAAAGGTGATACCTTCAGTGGCTCAATGAAATTTTATGCATTTTGAAAAATGACCGATAATTCCATAATTTCACGGCAAATTGGAATTATGCAGATTAATTCTATCAAGACATTCATATTAAGAGTATTACATCTATATGTTGATGGATTTAAGGATCTTTCAAACTGGGGTCGCAAGGTGTGGATTATTATTCTTATCAAACTGTTTGTCATTTTTGTAATCATACGTCTGCTCCTCATGCCAGACGTTCTTAAGAAGGATTTTAAGACCGATGAACAACGGTCAAAACACATACTCGAGATTTTAACAAACCCTAACCGATAAATTATGTTAGCATCTATCGATTTGACACCTCTGGTGGACTGGTCAAGGGCACAATTTGCACTCACAGCAATGTACCATTGGCTCTTTGTTCCGCTGACACTCGGAATCACATGGATAATAGCAATGATGGAAACAATCTATGTGAAAACAGGTGATCCTGAGTGGAAAAAATTGACAAAATTCTGGATGAAACTGTTTGGTATCAATTTCGCAATTGGTGTTGCAACCGGCATCATTATGGAATTTGAATTCGGAACCAACTGGTCAAACTATTCATGGTTTGTCGGAGATATCTTCGGAGCCCCGTTGGCGATTGAAGGTATTATGGCGTTCTTCATGGAATCAACCTTTATCGCAGTAATGTTCTTTGGCTGGAATAAGGTGAGCAAGAAGTTTCACCTTGCTTCATCCTGGTTGGTTGCAATTGGTGCAAACCTTTCAGCTTTATGGATTCTGGTTGCAAATGCATGGATGCAAAATCCGGTGGGAACCTCTTTTAATCCTGAAACAGCCAGAAACGAAATGACAAATTTTTGGGATGTTCTTTTTTCTCCCGTAGCGGTAAATAAGTTCTTACATACCATTACTTCTGGAATGGTACTGGCTTCCATCTTCGTTATTGGAGTGAGCGCCTGGTTTCTTCTCCGAAAAAAAGAATCTCGTATGGCCATGCGAAGTATTACTGTTGCTTCGGTATTCGGGTTATTGGCTTCAGTATCTCTTGCCCTTACCGGTGACGGCTCCGCAAAACAGATTGCTGAAGTTCAACCAATGAAACTCTCTGCAATGGAAGGATTGTATAACGGTAAAACTGAGGCAGGCCTGGTAGCCTTTGGTATCTTAAACGGAAAGGAAAAGCGGGAAGCCGGTGATGCCTTTGCTTTGAAAATTGAAATGCCGAAGTTGCTTTCATGGATGGCCTATGGCGATCCCAAACATTTTGTTGCAGGAGTAAATGACTTCACTAAAGGAAATGCCAGCCAGGGAATTATGTCAATCCCTGAAAAAGTAAAAAATGGAAAAATCGCGAGGCAAACTCTTACCGATTTTAAAAATGCTAAGGCTGCAGGAAACCTTGTCAGGGCTGACAGCCTCAAAGCAATGTTTTCTGATAAAGCATTCATCGATGGTAACTTTAAATACTTCGGATACAGTTTTGAGGATGATGTAAATTACTATGTGCCGAATGTACCGCTGACTTTCTATAGCTTCCATATTATGGTTATCCTCGGTTTTGGATTCATGGTTTTCTTTGCCCTCTTTTTGTTTTTCTCCGCTCGGGGTGAATTGCCACAAAGAACATTCTGGCTGAAACTGGCCCCCTGGATTATTCCACTCGCTTATGTTGCTTCTGAAGCTGGTTGGATTGTTGCAGAACTTGGAAGGCAGCCCTGGACTATCCAGGACCTTCTGCCAACTGTTGCCGCAGTAACCAAACTGGATACCGGGTCTGTGATGGTGACTTTCTTCCTTTTTGCCGTCACATTCACTGTTCTGGCAATTGCGGAGGTTAATATCATGTTAAAAGCGATAAAAAACGGAACTAAAAATGAAGGAGGAACCAAATAATGTTTGAATCTCTGTCACACCTCGTTTTACAGCAATATTGGTGGATTATAGTCTCTTTACTGGGAAGCCTGCTGGTTTTTCTGATGTTCGTTCAGGGAGGTCAGACACTCTTGGGATCGATCGCCAGGGATCAGACTGAACGCTCAATGCTGGTCAATGCTCTCGGACGTAAATGGGAATTCACGTTTACTACCCTTGTAACTTTTGGCGGTGCATTTTTCGCCTCTTTTCCTCTCTTCTATTCTTCCAGCTTCGGAGGTGCATATTGGGTTTGGACTCTAATCCTTTTCGCTTTTATCATTCAGGCTGTATCTTATGAATTTCGAACCAAAGCAGGCAATTTTCTCGGTCAGAAGACTTATGAGGCTTTTCTTTTTGTAAACGGTCTGCTTGGAACTATCCTGATCGGAACGGCTGTCGGTACATTCTTTACTGGTTCAAGCTTTTCTCTTAATAATATGAATCAGGTTTCATGGGAAGGTCCTGCCCGGGGACTCGAAGCCGCGCTTAATGTTCAGAACCTGGCCCTCGGATTGGCCGTTTTCTTTTTGGCCAGAGTTTTGGCAACCCTCTATTTTATTAATACTATCGACGATGCGAATATCTTCGCCAGATCTAAGAAACAACTGCTGATTAATTCAGTTCCTTTTCTGGTGTTTTTCCTTTTCTTCCTGATTCGGTTGATGTTCCTTAATGGGTTTGCCTATAATCCGGACACAAAACTGGTCGTTCTGGAAAAATTCAAATACCTGCATAATTTTCTGGAAATGCCTCTGGTACTTGTGATGCTTCTTATTGGCGTGGTCGGAGTTCTGTATGGAATCGGGTCTTCACTGCTGAAAAGCAGATATACATCCGGTATCTGGTTCGCAGGCGCTGGTACAGTCCTCACCGTTTTAAGTCTCTTCCTGATTGCAGGGTTTAATCATACAGCATTCTATCCCTCTTCTTTCGACCTTCAGTCATCACTGACCATCGAGAATGCTTCATCCAGCAAGTTTACTCTTACTGCCATGTCCTATGTTTCCCTGATGGTGCCCTTTGTTCTGGCCTACATCTGGTATGCCTGGTGGTTAATGAACAAAAAGAAAATCACCCGCGAGGAAATGACCACGGAAGAACATCTGTACTAACCGATATCTGTCACCCTTAACTTGTCACAAGTCACCTGTCACAATAAATAATAAACGAAATGTATATTAAACAGATACTCTGGCTCCTATCCTGGCCGGTACTTATTATAGCGGCCTATTATATTATCAGATTTGCCTTGAAAAAATTCGAATCGAATCTACCGGAAAAGGACGAGGATTGATTATTATTCCTGAACTGAAATAGCTAGTATTCCTGCATATAGAATGTATGCCGGAATAATTAGGAAAATGCCGGTCTGCCTGAACAGGATGATAAGCAAAATGGCTATAATACCAAAGGTGTAGGTAAATTTATTTTGATTGAAACCGAATCCTTTGATCTTCATGGAGTAAAGTCGCAACGGACTAATCATCAGATAAGATACGATCAGGGAATAAATTGGAACAAAAAGATCGTTGTTCAAAAAGCTATTCATGAATGACTCCGGCTGATAATGCATTAGAAGGGGTAGGGCAAGCACCATGATTCCATTGGCAGGAGTGGGTAAGCCGATAAACTGATGCGACTGACGCTCATCTACATTGAACTTGGCTAATCTTAAGCCGGCAAATACCGGAAGCAAAAACGGAAGCAAGCGCAAAATAACCGTGCCCATTGGTTGCACCAGGGAAAACGGTCCGCCTTGCCCCAATAGTTCCTGGATTCCAAAAAGGATTGAAGCTGGTGCCAGCCCAAATGTTATCAGGTCAGCCAGTGAATCAAGCTCTTTACCGATAGGCGACTGAGCTTTTAATAGCCTGGCAGCCATTCCATCAAATAAATCGAAAAAGAATCCGGCCATTACCAGAAATGCAGCCACTGTTAAGTACCCGCGAAGGGCCAGAAGTACAGCTACCGAGCCACAAAGAAGATTTAGTAAAGTCAGTGTATTGGGTATCTGGCGAACAAGGTTCTGTATAATCTGTTTCATAGTTTTAGGCAATAAATCCGCATAAAAATAGTTAAAAAGGTTAGTTTACTTATCTTGGGATACGAATCGTAAAGGCGACTATGAAACAATTAGGGTTAGTATTTTCCATCTGGTTGCTAATAAGCAGCGTAGCCTTGGCTCAGGTGAAATACTCAAACGAATTTCTGTCAATCGGAGCAGGCGCACGTCTTATGGGCATGGGTGGAGCAGGGACGGCAATGGTGAATGATGTTACAGCCGGATACTGGAACCCCTCCAGATTATTGGACATCCCTGGTAAAATGGATTTTAGCTTAATGCACTCTGAATATTTCGCCGGTCTGGCTAAGTATGATTATGGCGGCGTTGCCTATAAGCTTGATCCGGGAAGTTCAGTGGGATTATCCCTCATCCGGTTTGCTGTGGATGATATTCCAAATACCCTTGAATTGATCGATCAGGAAGGAAATATTCGCTACGACAGGATTACCTCTTTTTCGGCAGCTGATCTGGGTATCCTCGTCTCCTATGCCCGGAAAATGAAAATTCCCGGACTTCAGGCTGGTGCAAATGTAAAACTGATATATCGACATACCGGAGAGTTTGCAAAAGCCTGGGGATTCGGTATCGATGCAGCCATGGCTTATGCGGTTTCTGCCTGGCACTTCTCTGCTGTTGCCCGCGATATAACCGGCACATTTAATGCCTGGAGTTTTAAGAAAGATCTCCTTTCAAAAGCCTTTGAACTTACCGGTAATGAACTCCCTGTTAATAGCCTCGAAGTTACCGTGCCGCGTCTGATACTTGCTGCCGCAAGAGACTTTAAACTGAGCGAAAAACTAAGCATTGCCCTTGCCTTCGATGCGCATTTTACTTTTGATGGCAGGCGCCATGTCATTCTTCCGATCGGCCCGATTGGAATCGATCCGTTTATTGGAGGGGAACTTAGGTTTTCAACATGGCTTTTTGCCAGGCTTGGAGTGGGTAACTTTCAAATGGTGCCTGGGATGAACGGAAAGGATAATCTTAATCTGCAGCCAAACCTTGGCCTTGGAATCCGATACCATAATATATTTATCGATTACGCCCTTACCGATGTTGGTGACCTTTCTATAGCACAGTATTCAAACCTGATATCTCTTAGGTATAACCTAAACTGATTTATTGACAAAAAAAAAGCCCGGTTGTGCCGGGCTTTTTTTCAGAAAAATCTGAATTACTTCTTCTTCTCTTCAGCTTTCATTCCTTTGCAAGATGCAGCTTCTGTGCAGGTAGCAGCGCAACCTTCTTTTGCCATACCTTCTTTTGATTCGCAGCATGAACCTTTAGCTTCACTTTTGCCTGATTTGGCAGCAGTAGTTTTGGTTGCTTTTTTGTCTTTTTTGTCTTTGTCAACAGCTACGATTTTTGCTGCGTTATCTTTTGACATGGTCAGTGCCGGAGCTGCATAAACACCTACAAAAACTAACAGTGACAGAATAACTAATAATTTTTTCATCTTTTTCATTTTTTATAATGTTGATACGAAGATAACGTTCTTTCTATCTAATCAGTTGTTAAAGAAAAGTTAAACAAACTATAATTATAGCATTTTTAACAGATCAACTCCATTCGGCAACCTTCGTAACCCTTCCGATGGTTTTGTCCCCCGGCTTTACAAGCACTTTGGTACCTTTTGGAAAAAAGAGGTCAACCCTTGATCCAAACTTGATGAATCCCAACTCATCGCCCTGAGAAACAGTCTTCCCCGGGCGTGGATAAGTAATCACCCTCCGGGCCATTAACCCTGCAATCTGGCGCATCATCAACTGTTTACCCTTGGGGTCTTCAATAATAACTGTGCTGCGCTCATTCCTGTCGGATGACTTTGGATGTTTCGCTAACAAATGCTTACCTGGGTTATACTGCTGATATCGAACAAAGCCGGATAAGGGAATCCAGTTGACATGAACATTGTTTCCTGACATGAAAATAGATACTCGGGTGCGATAATCTTCAAAGAATTCTCCAACATATAATTCGTCGACCGAAATTATAGTTCCATCTGCCGGGGCAATAACTGAATCGCGGGAGGAAACTGTTGGCCTGTCAGGGTTGCGGAAAAACCAGCTGACGAAAAAGAGTACGAAAAGTGAGAACCCTAAAATCAGGTAGAAAAGCAAATGCACGCCAAAAGCCAGATAAAAAGCCAGATTTATGAAAAAAAGAAACAGGCCGATAGCCGACAATGTCTTTATCCCTTCACGGTGTATTCTTATCCTCATTTTAATAAGTTTATTATGATGTAAGCGGCCGGAGCTGCAAGAATGAGGCTGTCAAAACGATCCAGGATGCCTCCATGACCTGGCATTAGTTTGCCCGAATCTTTAACCCCTGCTGCACGTTTCCATGCTGATTCAATAAGATCCCCCAGCGTGCCGGAAATAACGATTACCGGACAAAGGATCCAAAGATGTAAAACAGGAATGTCAGGAAATAAAGGACGACCAAGATAAGTAACAAGCAGTGCCATAACCAGTCCGCCGGCTAAACCTTCCCATGATTTTTTTGGAGAGATCCTTGGAAACATTTTATGCTTTCCTGCCAATTTCCCTGTAATATACGCTCCTGTATCATTCAACCATAAAATAAGAAAGAGAAAAAGAACCACTTCGTAGTTAAATCCTTCTTTATATGGATGATATACCAGCAGATTGAATATCGAAATGGGCAGGCTAACGTACAAAATACCTAAAAAGGTGAGTCCGGATGTCATGATCGCATTTCCCCTTTTCCGGAACATCGGAAGAACCATAAGAATCAGCCCTGACGCAGGGATCAATAAGAATAATCTACCGTCTGCATGGGCGAATTTCGTTAGAAAAAAGGCCAGAAACATAATTACGCCTGCAGTGATTCCAGGTAATACCAATGGCCTGTTTTCCTCGAAAGAGCATATTCGATAAAATTCGGTCATGCCCAAAATTAGAATAAAAAGAAAAACTCCAAGAAAAATTAAAGGATGCACCAAAATCGAACCGATCATTACTGCTGCATAAATCAACCCGGAAACTGTGCGAATGATAAATTCTTTCAACTCTGAAATTCGTTTAATAAGAAAACAAATAGATCTCGTGGACCGTGCGCCCCTATTATCAGGGTTTTTTCAATATCCGCTGTCCGGCTCGGACCGGTGATGAGGCTTACTTGAGATGGCATCTCAC
>CAILAQ010000247.1 GCA_903832165.1 uncultured Bacteroidota bacterium
CGAGATACGGCAAAAGGAAAGCCCCCTTTTGAAATATTTTTTTGTCTGATTTGTCCTGCAAAATCATACAATCCACCAAACAAATAAGCGTGTATTTGTTGCAAACCTTTGGTTGTGCCAACTTCAATGTTGTTGATAAAAGAACTTTCAAATAGTGCATACGCTTTTGTTTTGCTTTTTCCGTCAATGCTTTCATCGCTGAATGTAAACCAATCTATAAATCGGTTTGCCTTTTTGCCCGGGAATTCTTTGCCTAAGGCAATAATGCCGGTGTAATCCAACATATCGGCTAAACGCTTTTTGCCGTCCGGCGCAAGGAATTTCAACTGGGTAGTAGCACTAACCACTTGGCTGTTTTCTTTCTTCAACTTGGCTTTAAGATATTTCCAATAGTTGCGGGTTTTGGTGTAATCGTCTTGGTCGGTAAGTACAGCTACAATATCCAATACCGAAAACCACCACTTGGCGTTTTCTTCGTCCCAAAGGGCACGTACTTCGCGGTCGTCAAAGAAACGTATGGATATTTTGGCGTTACTCATAATTTTAATGTTTTATTTTCTATCACTCTGTGCGCTGGCCTCAAGGATTGCGCGAACGATCCAAATAGGTAAGCATAGGGAATAGCGGTTTGTTACCGACAGTTATTTTTCAATAATTTCTTTCACCTTGTTTTTCAATTGTTCAATATCTGGCATATAGAGTTGGTATTTTGAAACAATCAATTTTGATTTATCATTTAGCATCGCATATTCAACCATAATATCATCTTTTTCTTCTGATAAAATGAGACCTATAGGCTCATTGTCTGTTTCTTCGTTTACTTCTTTTGTAAAATATCCCAGATAGAGTTTCATTTGGCCGATATGTTCATGCTCTACTTCACCAATCTTTAAATCTATCAAAACATAGCATTTCAACTTTACATGATAGAATACCAGATCAACGAAATAGTGCCTATTATTTAGGGTTATCCTTTGTTGCCTTCCGATGAAGGCAAACCCCTTCCCCAGTTCCAAAAGAAACTGCTGTAAATTATTGATTATCGCTTTTTCTATATCGGTTTCGGTATATTGGTAATTTTCAGGAAAATTCATAAACTCAAACACATGTGGGTTTTTTATAAAATCCTCTTCTGACTTGATGATTTGGCCTTTCTTGGATAGTTCTAAAATTCTGGCCTTGTCTTTCCCAATTGCAAGCCGGTGAAAGAGGCCGGATTTTTTTTGACGACGTAATTCCCTGATTGTCCAGTTTTCTGTTATGGTTTGTTTTTCGTAAAACGCTCTCGCTAAGTCATCGTCAACTTTTAATAATTCGTAATAGTGTGACCAACTCAATTTGTGTGACAATGTCTCACAAATTGGATATTTGTTATATAACAGCCTCATATAGTTAAGATTACTCCTGCTAAAACCTTGCCCAAACCGCAGCGAAAGATCCTTTGCTAAGTTTTCCAGGAGTTGTTTTCCATACTCGGCTTTAAGCTTTCCGCCTTGCTCAAATTCAATAATGTCTTTCCCAATTTGCCAGTAAGCATGGAGCATTTGAGTATTTACAGCCGAGATGATTTTGCTTTTTGCAGATTGGTAGGTATTGCCAATCCTTTCAATTAACCCTTGATAATCAATATTCTTCTTTAGATCAGCCATCATTTTCAAATTTGTGTGGCACTGTCACACGTATTGTTCAACTAAGATACTGCAAATTACATGAGCGATGTTTCAAGCAGGTAGCATAAGGTTTACAGGCTTGTTATCGGTAGATTATTTCGTTTCTCGGGTTCTATTTCACTGTAAAGATGCGGACAATAGGATTATCCTCTGGATCCATATTTCTAAACATTTCAATCAATTGTTCTCTTTTCTCTGGATGAGTAATGTCAAATTCAAGCTGCTCTTTTTCAATAGCTTCCTGTAGGTCGATGATATTCAACACCTCTGCTATTTTACCTTCCCAAGTATCGACAATTATCACTTCACCAAATCCATCAATATCATTGTTTATTCCTTGTAAGTCTTCATTAGAAAGAAACTTTGTTTTGGGTTTTTTTGGTCGAAATAGTTGATTTGATTTTATGTTGTATACCAATGGAATACGTTCTTCTCCCAACTTAGGAAGGTGTGCATAAAGTAAAAAATAATCCCCAATACTTCTTAAATAAAGGATAGAGTTGTATACCCATACACCGGGATTATTAGCTATGTAGAAGGTCGGTGTATGATTTTCCCCTAAGTTGATTTTAAATAGGGCCGAGAGTCCGTCTTCATGATGCCTATAGACTGTATCATAATAGAATTCTTGCAAAAATAACTCACCATTGTCGATCCAGTAATTTGAGAATCCGGTTCGATTTCCTTTTGCAATACTCTCGTTGGTAATGTAATGGTATTGTTTTTTCTCTTGAAACGTACTGTCGAGAATTCTAACTAATGGAAAATCTACAACTTGTTGATCAGGTCTTCCAAGTACCACCTGAATATCACACTCTCTATTGAAGAAAACTTTTTGGAATGCACGTTTGTAATGTGTTGAATAGTTGAACTCATCCAGATATTTACCTTCAATCGAGTAGACCAGGATTTTTTTTGAGTTCTCATCGTGAACAAGGATTTTAGGATCTTTGGGGTGAAAATAGACATCCTGAAAACCTAGAAATTCACCAGGCCCTTTACCTTGTCTTCCAATAATTCGTATAAATTTACCACTGGAATCAAACAATATCAGGCGATTCTCCCGGACAGCTTTTATCAAAATGTATTGGTTATGGATGATTGGTATACCAAGGGAAAAATGTGCGTTTGGAAGGGTTTCTAACTTAACATAGCTAACATCAGACACAATTTCACTGAGTTTAAAATCTCTAACATTTTGATAACCTTTCAAAATATCTATTTCAACAATTTCTCTTTTTTTGTCCGATAAAGTTGTGCATGTAGCTGTAAAAAAGCAGAGTACAATAACAAGGATGATTTTTGATTTCATATTTCTAATATTTCCGCTAACGAGTCAATACCCGAAAGCTTTCGGGTATCTGAAATATAGCAGTCCTGGTTATCATTTTGTAAATCAGTGTTTAAATTTTCAAAACGAAATTTACTTAATCTTCTGAAACAACAACAAGTGGTGCAAATCTGAGTGGTTTTGGCTCATTCTGCCATTTCTGCGGAGGCGGTAACTATTTCAATGCACTGTGTCCTTCTACTTTGCTCTTTTCCAGCAGGGCCTTCAGTTCGCTTACGATCTCCGGATGTTTGAAATAGAGATTCACGGTTTCTCCGGGATCGGTTTCGAGGTTGTAAAGCTGGCCCGGGGCATCCGGCGCATTGTCGGGCAGGGCGAAAGGTTTCAGCTCAGGATTGTTGTAATTGTTACCGCCTGAGCCCTTATGGTCCAGGTACTTCCAGGGCCCCTTTCGGATGGCTAATGCCAGGCTGATGGTCTGGTGCAGGGTGTATGGTCGGACGGTTCCGCCACTCTCTTTTCCGAGCATCAGGGGAAGAATATCGAAGCTGTCCTGGGCAGAGCTGTCCGGCAGCGCAGCGCCGGTTATGGAAGCACAGGTTGCCATGATATCGGTGAGGCAGACTGTCTGGTCACTAGTGCTGCCAGCGGCGATTTTTCCCGGCCAGCGAACGATGAGGGGCACACGGTGTCCGCCTTCCCACTGATCGCGTTTCACGCCGCGCCATGGCCGTGCACCGTCATGTCCGTAATCGGCGCGCATGTGTACAACGCTCGTGACTTCCGGACCGTTATCGCTGGAAAACATCACCATGGTGTTATCAGCCATCCCGAGTTGCTCCAGGGTCTTCATCAGTTCGCCGACAATGTAATCGAGTTCATGGATGAAATCCCCGTGCGGCCCGGCTTTCGTACTGCCCTGAAACTGCTTCGACGCGAAGGAGGGCAGATGTACCGCATTCATGGAGTGGAAGAGGAAGAAGGGTTTCTCCGGATCCTTTTTTGCGTGTTCCTTGAGAAACTCCCGGCTCTTTTTCAGGAAGACCATGTCCAGTTCTTCAAGGTCATAATTTGGTGCGATCATGCCGTCGCGGTTATCTTCGGAATAAGGATGTTTGGGCAGATTCGACTTATCGAGCATCCCGGTGGGTGGTACCGGAATGCGGTCGCCATCGATGAAGGCATAGAGAAAATCGGTGGCGGGGCAGCATGCAGTGCCGTAAAACTGGTCGAAACCCCGATTAATCGGCCCGTCAGGAATCGCGCGCGAATAATCGATCATCTTCACGCCTTCAACGCCTCCTTTGGTGATTCGCTGCCCGTCTTTATCAAAGAAACTCAGCCCGACATGCCATTTGCCAGTCATCGCTGTGGCATAGCCCTGGTTGCGCAGCATCTGCGGCAATGTCAGCTGATCCTCTTTGATGAGACAAGGCCCTCCAACACCGGCAAAAACACCTTTATACGGAATGCGGAAGGCCATCCGACCGGTCAGCAGGCTATACCGGCTGGGTGTGCTAACCGTTGACGGAGAATGAGCGTCGGTGAACCGGATTCCCTGGCGTGCCAGCCGATCGAGATTCGGCGTGGCGACTTTTGATTCCGAATTGTAGCAGCCGACATCGCCATAGCCAAGGTCATCAGCAAGGATGATTATAATGTTGGGTTTCGCCTGCTTCGGCGTATCAGCTGCCTGAGAAGCCAATGGGGTGAGCAGGAGGGTGGTGAGGAGGGTTGATTTCATCGAAGTAAATTAATCTTTTATGAATTTTCCAACTTCAATTTGCCCCGTTGTTTTTACTTTGATCAGATATAATCCGCGAGGTAAATCTGATACTTCTATTTTTGCCGCGCCTGTAATCGTATTTGTTATCAATAGGTTGCCATTCAAACTGTATATCTCAACAACGGTTTCACGTAAACCTGATGTTTGAACATTCAGTACATCGGTTACCGGATTGGGATACAGGGAAAGGTTAGTAGCGCTTAGTTCACTATCCGTTATGAGCGACGGCAATTTTGAACCCCGTAAATTGATCTCCGCGATGGAAGTTCTGACATCTGTCTGAGTACCATCACCCAACCAGGAATTGATGGCTGAAAATTTCAGATATCGACCTGTACTATTGGCAAACAGCACGTATTGAGTGAGATCTGTGTAGAAAAAGGTACCTGTTGCAACCGCAGTTCCCCAGTTAAGCCCATCGGTGCTTACATAAACTTTATAATCAGCTACCCGTCCCTCCCACGGGGCAATGGTATTTGTATTCGCAGTATAATAGAATTCATTAATCACATAAATCTGGCCCAGATCGATGACCATCTCGTGCGGCCGGGGAGAAGTATTGCCCCATGGTACATGGTAATAAGTGCTTTTGTCACCGTCGAAAGCTTTTGTCCCCTGATAACCGGATTGTGAAGCAGGGGCCGAAACCAGTCTCCAATCTGCTTGCGGAATCTCTGGCAATCTAATGGCAGGTTCGGGAATGGTTATCGTAAAGCTGATCTGGTTGGTTCCTACAAACCGGATATCGGTTACTTCAATGCCTGATGCCCGGCCATCCCACCATTTGGTATCAGGTTTTGAGGTGGGTGTGAATGACTTTCCGGGAACATAGATATCACCGATATTTCCCCGGCTGTCGTATAATTTCTCCATCTCAAACTTACCGTCGGCCTGCTCAATGGAATTCCGGTAGTGTTTTAAAGGGGTCATATCTGACAGCCGGTTGGAGGTGTAAACTTTAGAATCGGTATGCCAGATCAATAATCCAAGAGTAGCAGGAAAAAGGGAATTTCCTGTCGTCGACTTTTTACGTGCCTCGATGGTAAAGTATTCGTAAGGGTCGTATGGATTTCGCAAAACAACCACGCTGTCCCCGTCGGCGGTCAATGTTACCGTGGTGGTTCCTGATTGGGGCTCTACCACCATGCCCCATTTATATTGTGCTTGAAAAGGTGCGCCAAGGGGTTCAACATCGGGCAGGCCTCCCGACATCAGGCAGTAAAAACCGGTCCCGCTGGAATGGGCAGCGCCGTCATCTGTATCATAAGTATCAGGAAATCCGAAAATTCCATGACCACTTTCGTGGAGATTCATAAACATATTTACCGGCGTGGTATCCCATGGAGATTTAAGCACTGACCCGTAAATTGTAGTCACTTTAACTCCATTGGAAAGCGTCCAGTTGGGTCCGTGCGTTGCTCCAACACCTTTGGGCCCCCATTTGGAGCTGAGCACCATGACCGATGCCAGCCCGCCCTTCGATAGCTTATCGAAACTATCGTCGGTGATACTTAGTGAACGCCAGTTATACTGCGGATTATGCGCAACGATCCATTCGAGAGCATCTTTCCAGAGCAGGATTCCCTCTTGCCAGGTAATTGATTCATAATAGGTTGATGGCTGGGGGGCCGTGTAGAAAAATATATCATGGGTAAAGTCCACATTTCTTCTGGATTGCTCATACCAGTATTTTCTGAAACTCCGGGTGGCTCCTGTTTCCTGATAAGTCACGCCATTGAGGAGGCTGTCGAGCCGGGCGGGTGTTACCGATGCAGGCACATCCGGATAATCAATATAGATGGCAATTCCCTTATATTTTGTGTGAGCATCGGTCTGGCTGAAAGCCTCACGGGGGATTGCGAGGAAAAGCAGTACTGGGAGAATCAGAAAATAGATGTGTTTCATTATACAGTTTTTGCCAGGTCATGAATCAACTTTTTCCCTTCGTTGATCACCTCCGCAGCTGACCGGCTTTCCAGGGTTTTTGTGTTGATGGAATTCAGGAAATCATCCAGCTTTTTCCTGGCTGATGTTGCTTCCAATGATTTATTTTGAGCCAGGTCTTTGCGAAGTATCCGTATCTTTTCAAAGTCCTGGATACCCTCCCTCAGTCTTTCAAAACGTATGGAGCTTTGGGCATCGGGGTACACAAAATAGGTATCGCCGCTTGGCCATCTGATAAATCTTGAATCAACCTCCGGATTCTCCACCCAATTGTTATAGGCCCATCTTAAAAATCCATCAAAGCCCATGGCCGAGGCAAACCAGCCTTCGTAACAGGATTCTGCCGGAGGGGAAAAGGTGAAATTATTGGGTTTTGGTATTCCGCAAGCCACATAATAGGTGGTTTTCAGACCTGAACGCCTTCTGGATTCCATAATATTTCCTGAAATTTTCCCGATCTCCCTAAAGTTGGAGCTGAAATCATATATGGATGAGTTTATTTTATCGAAATAGAAACCGGCCATTGAAATTTTTAATTCCGGTGCGGTTTCCTTTAAAAACCGGAACATGTTTTGCATTTCCTCATCTTCCCGTTCATCCAGAGCAATGGCAGTCTTATCCAGCCAGCCTTTTTCCAGGAGATGTACTTTAAAGTCGACCAGGAAGCTGCGCCAGATATTTTCGTATTCGGCTGTACCCGGTAGAGCTTCGACAGTGATGGATCTGGCGGATTTTTCATCGAACCAGGTGAACTTATTCCCCACCGGCACCATGGAATAGCAGTTGATTTGCTCCTTAATTCCCGATTCCATAGCCAGGTTAACATACAGGTCAAAAGCCGAGTAGTCGTACCTCCAGGTTCCGTCCTCTTTTTTAATCCACCTGATCATGGAACCATACGGGTCATAGGTCTGGCCTGCCCAGGGGTCATCGATCAGGGTGGTGGTGATGCATTTCTGCCCGGCCCCGGCGAGCATGGTCAGGAGTGGCCGTAACAGGCTGATATGCTCCTCCGACCAGGGTTCCACCCGGTGAAACCGAGCAACGGCGTAGGGATTTTGCCACAGGTCAAGATGGAAGGCCCATTCCGAAGGTGACAGCAGAACTTTATCCAGCACTTCCAGCGTAATGGCATGATTGACGGTGCCGGATTCCGATTGCCTGGAAATAGTTCCCTGGTATTTTCCGGCAGGCATGTCCGAAGGAATGTCTACAGAAATCCATACCGGACGGGTTCCCGGGTTATCGAGGGTAAAACTGTTTGTTTTGGTGAGCAGATCAGGGCTGATATGGACCGGATTCTTATCCTTGTCTCTGGTTCCACATCCTCCGAGGAATTCATCACACAAAACATATCTGACAACGGAAATGGAAGTTATTTCTTTATCAGTCTGATGATTATCGTTGCGGAATCCACTAGCTTTTATGCTGATCTCTTCTTCATTACCGGCAGACCAGACGAGCAACAGGCAATTCACACGCTCCCCTTTCCAGCCTTGAAGGCTAATTGTTTCTTCCACGTTTCCCGCTGGTGGGGTGCTTTTTGAGTAAGCCACATCCGTGGATCCGAATCCGGAGTGAATACCGGGACTGATATTTTTCCAAAGCGACTGGTCTGGCTTATCGGGGTCAGCAGGTTCGGGAGCAGGCAGCCGGTCGAATTTGAAGCTTCCCAGTTCGGAGCCTATCCTGAATCCCCGCGCTTCCAGAATCTCGCGGACCCGGGGGATCAGCCGGGCGGCATTCCAGTACCAGATATGGTTCAATACTGAATCCGGAAGATTGAGCCCTTCGAGCAGGGGGCCTTTGTGCAGGCCATTGGTCACCTGGTTGGTTTCGAGAATTTTGCGCTCATTGAGGAATCCATCAGCACCGGCATCCGAAGCAAAAACATCGGAACCGAAAAGAAGACGGTCGCGGTATTTGATGTAAAAATCCCTGGCTTTGCTTACCGTGTAATGATCTACCTGCCTCATATTATGTACATAGGCCAGATCCACGAAAATATTCGGGTTTTGATCAAAAATCCCAGCCAGTTTATCGAGTCCTTCATCGTTTTCCATCATGAAGAGTCCGTGTGCAAAGATAAAGGTGGTTTGCGGGTGCTTTCTGGCAACAGCCACTGCATCATCTTCAAACTTCGGGAAGGCAGCGCTGTTTGCATCTTTGGTACCCGGGTCGCCGGTGTGGAAGGCCACCAGCGGCATGCCCTGCCGCCCGGCCTCATCCAGCTGTTCATGGATATGAGGAATCTCGCTGGAGAGAATCGCACCGTGAGGCCATAATTTAAGGCCCACAAATCCCTGCTTTTTAAAGTTTTTAATATCATCAACACTCCACCAGATACCATCGGAAGGTATCGTGTAGGCTCCGGGGACAAAGAGGATCCTGTTATCCAGGCTGTCTCTCACATACACCATGTCGTTGCCCGGTATCTGCTTCACACTGGCCGGGCTGGCATTGTTTCCGTTGTTGTCCTTTACCCAGAATATGCCCGAGAGTGTAATGCTGATGGTGCCTCCCCATTTGTCCATGGTCTCAACCGCCTTTGCATACTGGGTTTTGGCATCCATATGGGTATGCATGTCTACCCGGGGCATGGCGGATGGGGGATATATAACCTGTTGATTCGTCGGTTTGGTCACGCCGGGCCAGTTATCGGTACGGAACGGGACTGCCGGGAGATTTTCGTTGTTGTACAGGTTGCATACGGGGTTTGAATCCCAGGCATAACGTACGGCAACCGGCGCGGGCACTGCGGGTGATGAAATCAGCACGGTAGCTCCGTCAATCACGGCATCGGCCCAGACGAACTTTTTATCTGCACCGGCAATCGCAAATCCGGTTAGTTTATCTCCTTTGGCAATCAGTCCGCTTTGTGCATGATCAAAAGTGAGACGGATGCTATTGCCGGCGATCTTCATCGACTTGAACCAGGGACCTGACCATTCGATATTTTTCCCATAAGTATTTGCCAGGGCGCTGAGGGCCAGGCGTCGTCCGACCTCCATTTTATTTTTGGGATGAATGTCGCGTGCATCTCCAATATCTATGGCCATTGCAATGCCGCAATTGGGCAGCGCTTTTACGGCCATGGCCTGTGCTTCCCGCAATTCCGCCCAGGCGCTCTCCTGCGGCTTGTCAGACGTTTTAGTGAAATTGGCCAGGGAAACGATATGGAATCCGAAGTCGCCAACACCAAAACGTGCGCGCCAGTCCCTGATCATGGTCTGCAGCAAGGCGCGGTACTGATAAGCCCGATCAGCGTTACTCTCGCCCTGATACCATATTGCTCCCCTGATTGCAAATGGGAGGAGGGGTGCGATCATCCCGTTGTAAAGCACAGAGCAAAGATTCGGATTGCCAATCAGCGGGGCTCCGGTACTTGCGCGGGATGCTGTTTCCTGAACGCGCCACTTACCGGCGAGGGAAATTGCAGAGGACTCCTCTCCTGACGGATATGCTTTCATCTCTTCCGCCTTACCCAGAAATCCTCCGCCGCCGGAATTAACCACTCTCACGGCAATCACGTTGGTACCTGTTTTCAGCACCGATGCCGGCACTTTATAAATGCGCGGCTGATCGAAGTAATCTGTCCGGCCAACGGGAATTCCGTTAACCCAGGTTACATCGCAGTCGCCGATGGTGCCGAAGCTGAAGACGACCTCTTTACCGGTCCAGGCGGCAGGCAATTCAACTGTGCGCTGAGCCCAGACAATGCCTTCATAACCGGGTATTCCGCAGGCTTGCCAGCCGGCAGGCATATTTGCCGTTCTCCAGGCTGAAACATCGGTTTCGGGCTTGAACCAGGACTTAGAGGTGCCCGGGTCTTTAGCCTGATACCACTTATCCATTATTGAACCGAGTTTGTCTTTTTCGGGAGAAGCGGTCACCTTAAATACTTGTTCGATCACCGATGCAAAATCTCCCAGAGGAGCCAGGGCTTCGGCACTGGTCCAAGCCTCGCAGACCGTACCGCCCCAGCACGTCTCGATGAGGCCGATGGGAACACCGAGATCGCGGTGAAGCTCACGGCCGAAGAAATAACCGGCGGCTGAAAATCCGCCCCAGGGGCCCTTTATCAGGGTTGCAGGGGTGCATGGCTGCCAGGCGCATTCGAGCGTTGATTCGGGTGCGAAAGCAATTTTCTTGGGCACATTAAGCAGGCGAATGCTGGGAAAGTCGGCAGCGGCGATTTCGTCGGGCACGTTACAGACTCCTATCCCCATCTCCATGTTCGACTGACCGGTGCAAAGCCAGACATCACCAACAAGAATATCGGAGATTTCAGATTTCTGTTTGCGATCCGTCGATTGCACTTTGAGTACACGACCTTTTGCGCATGCCGCCATGGGATCGAGGTAGGCCATCCATTTGCCGTCGGAAGCGGCGGTGGCATTTTTCTTTTGCCCTGCAAAGCTCACAGTGACCGTTGCGCCCGGCTCAGCCCAGCCCCAGACCGGCACTCTGGAATCGCGTTGCAGAACAGCATGATTGGCGAAAAGCGGATGGAGGAGTGGTTTTTCATCAACGCCTGAGGCGCAAACCATAAGATTAAAGGCGAAGAGCAGGAGGCCAGTGAGAAATAGGCCAGAAAAACATTTTGAGTGCATATCATCCCGGTTTATTGATGCAATTTACCAGGATTCTTGCTGATGCAGTTCAATCCTTTTGTCACATGTGTGCAGAATTATACCCATCATTTGTATTTCAACGGGTTATCGTAAGAATCTGTCCTATGGTGGTTTCAATGCTAACGAGGTTTTTATCGAACCGGAGAGTTTTACTACCCGTTTTCACAATTGCCCCGCTTCCCCAGGGGAGCAACAGGTTCAGCCGCCCGCCGGCCTCGCTCACGATCCGTATTTCATCAATCTGTCCGCCCGTCTGGCCGGCGCTCACCAAAAATGCCCCGGCCGCACGGAGGTCCTGAAACCGGGCATCCCTATCCCTGGGCCAGTTGGGGAAGAGTCGGATGGTGCCGTCCCAGCTCTGCATGAGGCATTCGTTGACCACCGCCGGCAGACCGAAATTCTCGAACCAGATGCCCATCCGGGCCATGAAATCGTAAGGTGTGGTATCGTCGTACCTCCCGTGCACCTGAAGCACCATGAGGGTGGCGGTGCCGTTGGGCAGCAGGCAATAGTTGATCTGGCGTTTGAACCGCTCCAGGTCGAGCATACCGATGCGAGCGGCCTGCAGGTTCAGCATGACGAGATCATTGCCCCCCTCGTTCTGCTGGTTGTGAAAGGAATTTTTCAGCAGTTTCATAGTTTCAGGATCGGAGCGGAGCCCGTGGTCCTCCCCGGGAAACACAGTGAACAGGGCGTTTGCCAGGTTGTAAACCACCTGGTCGTGCTCCCCGGGCACCGATACCAGCACCTGACCATATTTTTCCGACCGCCCCACCGGGTAATCGGGATAATGGGCGAGTATATCGGCAATATCGTTCAGCAGTGGTTTCTCCTTCGCTTCGAGCCCGAGCACCCGCGTAGCTTCCTGAAAGGCCTTGAAGATGAATTTGGTAAGAGAGAGATCGGCATTAGTATCGTAATTGTATTTGAATCCCGGCCGCAGGCCATACAGCTCCGGTGGCACCGAGGGGAAGATGTGGTACTTGTTGTCGTTCCACCTGGCACCGATCGCCTCCGGCCGCTTCATGTAGGCCGCCAGAAACTCCACCGCCGCCCGGATGGGTGCGTATCCCCGCTCTTTAAGGAACACCCTGTCGCCTGAATAGAGATAGTGCCACCAAAGCCCCTGAACGGTCCATGGCGTTTCGAACACTTCCCATCCCCACGTGGGTACCGGGTAGGGGTTCATGGTCATTTTCACCGGATAGGCCGAATGCGGGAAATAGGCACCGGGCAGCTTGTAGTATTCACGCGCCCAGCGGGTGGATACGTCCATCAGGTTTTCAACCAGGCTCACATAGGGTAGGTTTTTCTCGAGGTGGTTGCTGGAGAAAGTAGCCCAGAAGGGCTGCTGGGTATTGTAGTTCATATGGTAATCACCGTGCCAGGCGGTACCGATCTGGTTGTAGTTCCAGTTAGCGAACAGTCCGGGAGGGTTCACTCCCTCGCGCGCGGCACAGTTCAGGAAATAGAGGTTGCGGTACCACACCTGCTCCAGCAGCGTATCCTGGAGCATCACACCCGACCGGTTCCAGTAGGCGGCCCAGTTTGCCCTGTTTTTGTCTTTTACACTGATGAATCCTTCCGGCCTTGGAGACTGCACGGCCGGATTACCGGAACCGACTGCCGTAGCAAGGCCCTCCTCGAGGGTGATACAGCCTGTGAAGTCATCCCGGTTCAGCAGGGCGGCCTCCAGTTGCGCCATTCCCTGCACATTCCCGTCCCAGTTGATCCTCGTGGTTTTGCCCAGCCCACCGTCGATGGCGGCCAGCAGGCGGAAAGCTCTGTCGCCCGGATGGCCCATGGCAGCATTGTACTTGTTGGGCTCGGAATAGGGAAGCACCTGACGGAACGATAGCATGCCCTTCTGCAGCTGCTCCTCGATCCCGGCTTTCGGGAATTCGGCCGGGGTGGAGGGATCGATGAAAACGCGAATCCGGTCGAAGATATTTTTGCAGGGCCGGCCCTGTTCATCCACAAGCCGCATCCACAGCCGGTCGGAGGCCATATCGGCCGTCACCTGAAGCCGTATTTTTTTTTGATCGGTCGTGAGAAAGAACACCTCACACAGCCCGGTAGCGATATCGAGCCGGTGACCGGTGAGCTCGGCGTTCCGTCGGTCGAATCCCAGCAGCACCGAACCGCACGGAAACGGGCGAGGGTAGGGCTTACCGTAGTTTTCGGCGGTCATGCTGCTGTATTCCGCATACCACGGATCCCGCGTGAGCAGGTCGAGCGTGTCTGGGATAGCCTTTACCCGGTCGAAGATCTCCTGAAAGGTGCCGATCTTCTCCTTGTTGTTTTCCGCCACGCGGATGTCCCAAACGTTGTTGTGCGCAAAATAGAGCACCACGGCATCGGGCCGGGTGGTGACCACTACGCCCATTCCGCCGTTGCCCAGCAGGGCTCCGTCGAAGAAATCGGGCGCCGGCCGGTTGAGACTGATGGCATGCAGCTGAGCACGTTCCACCGGTGTGAAGCGCTCCTGCTGCCCCGCGGCCGGGCCGGCCCATAAGACCAGGGCAAGCATTACGAGGAATGGAAGTTTGTTTTTCATCTTTTTGATGGTGCAATTCGTTCGCTTAATTCGTTCGCATTGGTTGCATTGTTTCTTGTCTGTCTATGTCGGTTTGTGCGTTTGCGTTTTTTTAAGGGTCAGACATTTTTTAAGCAATTTTTCTTTAG
>CAILAQ010000248.1 GCA_903832165.1 uncultured Bacteroidota bacterium
ATCCTTAGGCTCTTCCTGTAAAAAGGAGGATGTAACGGGGAGGGACCTTAAAGTGGTAAGCGTGACATTACCGCCATACACTTACGTGGAAAACAACGAGTTAAAGGGCATATCCGCCGATATTGCCGGTCAGATACTTAACCAAATGGGAGTAAAAAACAAGGGCATTGAGGTCTATTCCGCATGGGCTCGAGCTTACGAACTGCTTACAACCTCTGATAATGTCGCTCTATTTACCTGCGGTCTCACACCGGAGCGGAAAAGCCAGGTTCAGTGGGCCGGACCGATCGCAATTATGGCAACGGGATTTATCGGATTGAAATCGTCGGAAATAGTAATAAACTCGATCGACGAGGCTAAAAATCTGAAGGCAGTCGGAGTCATGACCGGCTGGTCCCCTACCGAAACGCTGGAAACCCTACAATTTGGCAACCTGGTCTATTTTACCACCATGCCGGAAGCAATCAAAGCCCTGTATGCAGGCACCATCAATTCAATATACAATCTGGCCAATACAGTCCGAATGACTGCTTCGCTCGAGAATCTTGACCCCACCGAGCTGATCGAACAGTACACCTATTCATGCATACAGGGATTCATCGCATTTTCCCCCGGGGTTTCTTCCAGGCTGGTTGATGCCTGGCAGGCAAAGATCAATGATCTTAAAAAACAGGGTACCCTGCAGCAGATCTTTGATAAGTATCTCACAGGAGTAAAGGCTCCCGGGCTTATTTCGATTTTTACCGAATCTAATCCCGAAATGAATTTCCGGGATGAAAAGGGAAAACTCACAGGCAGCAGCACCGAAATTGTGGAAGCCATGGCCGGATTGACAGATCTTGGCAATACCATTACGCTGACCACCTGGACTGATGCACTGGGGCAGCTCGATCTGGCCCCTAACACCTCTGTTTTTTCCATGTCGCGCACCCCTGAGCGCGAAAACCTTTACAAGTGGGTGGGGCCTATCTGCAAATACAATGAAGGCATTTATGTAAAATCCGGATCAACTCTCAGTGCCGGTTCGATTGAAGAAGCAAAAAAACTATCATCTATAGGAGTTCCGACCGGATGGGCAATTGAAACGAAGCTGAAGCAGCTGGGATTCACCAATCTCAGGAGATACGATACTCCCGACCAGATATTTAAAGCCCTTTGGGCCGGAGACATCGCCGCTGGAACCTTCACAAATCTGGCGGTCAGTCTGATTGCCACCCAAAACGGGAAAACTTACAAGGACCTCATCAAGACACTCGAAATATCACCCGGTGAAGCTTACCTGACTTTCTCCCTTGAAACAAAGGATGAGTACATTAAAGCCTTTCAGGATGCTTATACAACCCTTTTAAGCAACGGACAGTTCGCTGCAATCTGGTCAAAGTGGTACCCGGATATTGACTGGTGAGGGGAATCGGGTATGGGGTTTGGGGTATGGGGTGTCGGGTATTTTAAAACGTGATACTCCATTCAACGGTCCCGTTTTCCGCTTTGCCCAGAGCCAGAACGATAAGACCCGCGACATCGCCTTTTATCAATTCAGCCTTTGCATCAGCAGCTTTGCTTGAAACAGCCTTGAAGCCGTTGACAGCAATAACCAGTTTGGTGGTTTCACCGCCAATCACTTTTGACGTTCCTTTCAGCACCTTGCCCGCAGCATCCCATGTTACATTTGAGAGATCAATATAACCCTGCATCACATGCCGGTCGGATGAAATAACCTGCGGATTTTTCTCCACCAAGTGTACCGACATCATTCTGGCTTCCCCTTTCCTTAATGTTTGCTGTATTTTGCCGGTGCCAGCGAATTTTCCGACAAAAGCATCATTCCAGAAGTCATACACATAATAGCTTTTTGCAGGATCCAGCCCCATGCCGCCATAGGTGGTGCTCTTGCCGGGCTCAACCTCTATCAGGGTTTCAGAGTCGGCATCGGGATTGTAAAAAGTTAGCTGATGCCAGGTTTTGTCTATTTCGTAATCATATATGCGCGGGATGCCGTCATTGCGCGTGAAGGCATCCAGCGGACGGGCACTTTTGGGAGTTGAGTGAATAGGATAAATTCTCGATAAGTCATGGATCATTTCAGGGGTCATCTTGCTGAAACTATTCGCCAGAACGAGCCTGGGCGCCGCTACATACACCATGGTCAGCAACTGCCTCACTCCATCCCTGTTTTTATACCACCGCTGCCCGCACCGCGAAACCATTTCGGGAGTCACAATGTCGTTATCGCCCCATACACGCTGGTTATCCACCACCCCGGCAGTAAGGTCCATAAAGCAACCCCGGCCGTTTGGCTGCCCCCATACATTCCGCTCATCGATGTACGAATCCGGTCCGAGCACCCTTTTCGGTATTTCAAATATCGTCCGATACACAGAAGCTGCCGTGGCATATTTATCGTCGAATCCTCCGTTTGGCTGAAATCCACTTTCCGGATAATCAAACATCAGCCCTTCAATACCTCCATCCTTATCAAAGAGCAAACGGGTATCATTGAAAAGATACCAATCCGGATGTGCGGCAATGAAATCGCGCGAAGTTGAACCGGTCTGACTATAGGTAAGCGGTATGCCTCCACGATCGATAATGGCCTGCCCCCATTTTTTAGTCGTTTCGTAGGGTTTTACATAGTGCCCGTATTTCTGCCAGTATTCATCATTCCACCAGCCCTGCTCATTGTTTTCTCCGTAATCATCAGGCACATACGGTTGGAAAGTCATGTATTTTCAGATGGACTTTCTGCGCAGCTTTTACGCTCAGGCCATATTGTTCAAGGGTTTCAAAGGGGTTTTCGGTGCAGAAATCAAGGTAATACCGCTCATCGGAAGCATAATCATTAATCTGAAGTGCGGCACCGATAATGTTCGAGGTTTTATCCTTTCGGTTATACGCAGACCAGGTTCCCTTGGAGAGGTCATACTCGATTTTTACCAGTTCGTTTTGCAGCACAACGGCATTCCCATTCCGGGCAAAGTTTGTTTGCGCCATAACCCGGTTTGATATCAGTATAATCAATACGGCGGAAATAAAAATTGGTATCAGGTAACTGGTAATCTGGTTCTTCATTATTGGATATCTTCAATATTGTTCCATGGTAATCGGCAGGTTATTTCAAGTCACAGGATCATTTTTTTCCATCTTCAAGCATTCCGGCGCCTTTTGAAAGACGAACCTTAGTATCGACATTCTGAAACTGATTCCCGCGAATTACCCCGCTCACACCATCGCCGGCACTGATTCCGATCCTGCAGTTCTTAAACCAGTTGTCCTCAACAACCATTCCCACATCAACCAGCGGACCGGTATAATTAAGGCGGGTGTTATCACAAACCCGGTCCCAGAAGGATAGGGCAGCATCGTTGGTAGATAAATTGTTCCGGTAGATATGACTGAGATTTCCAATCTGTCCCTTGTTGAATTCACGGCAATAACCGGTTCCCGTGTATCCGAGCGTCCACACACCCCCAACGTAATTGCTCAGGAACCGTCCCTGGTCGAGATGGTTATTCAGAATCTGGTTAAAATAATTCCCGCTCCAGGCCCGGTCCGGAGTATAGGCACACTGGTCGAACATCACACCACCGCCGCGTGTCATGGAATTCCCGTCCACGATCCAGCCCCAGGGTATTGCCTTTTATCTCTTTCACGATTCGTTTCTGTCCGATGCCCTTCCCTTTTGAAATAACGCATAACCAACCCAAAGCGTCCACCTTTTCAACGTCTTTCAGTGTGATCGTATTGCCAGTTGCCGTTTGGGTTTCATAAGCCTGTTCCGGTCCCCATCCATGCCAGAGCAATCCCTCTGAATCACAGCCCCAGGTTAGTTGCACCGTATTGCGGGCAAGATACATATCCTGACTGGTGGCATGCGTCCAGATGCCACTGTGACTAACCGGCGTGGCAGGCCAGATGTTATTGTCCTCAATAATTATCTTTTGCGGGCGCGGTAATTTGGGATACCCGAATTCTCTCGAAGCTATAGCATTTGCCGATCGGCCGATGATCAGTTCGTTCCCGGCAATACGCACAAATCTGCAGGAAATAAGCACGATGGCCATTCCTCCTCCCCGAATACGGCTGTTCACAATTTTGATGTTATCGCCATGCAAGGCAACGGTGGCCTTCATTCCCCACGATTCATCAAACTGAGTGCTCTTTTCCAGGAGAGGATCTCCCCTCCTGGTATGATAATCCATGTAAGGCTCATGTACTATATTACAATTGTCAATCGTGATATTATCTGCCCTTTGGGTGATATCAATCTCACTGTATTCACTGGCATTATCTTTAGCGAACGGTGCCGCAATCAGCATGTTGGTGTATACGGAATGGATGCTGAGATTTTCAAGCGTAAAATCCGATATTCCCCGGAGGCCTACCGTAACCTTGCTTGCCGCTGCAAAATCCTGGCTCTTCCCATGCCCTTGTCCATTTGGAAAAAATATCCAGCTGCGCTCACGGCTCTCTCCTCGTAAAACGGTAAATTTTGGGATCGCCAGTGTTTTGGTAACATAAAAACTGCCGGCGGGAAAATATACTATTCCACCACCATTAGTACCTGCTGCATCCAGGGCTTTCTGAATGGCAGGAGCATCGTCGTTCCAGCCAGCTTCATTATCCACCGCATAACCGGTAGCCCCGAAATCTTTAACATTAAAAACCTTGGTTGGCCAGGCTTTCTGCACGTGGATAACAAGCCCAACCGGGTCGCTCCATCCGTATTTTCCACCAAGCCCGTTGTGTGCGTAAATTTTACAGCTGCCATCGCCCACCGCTGAAGGAATGATGAAGTGAACATCATAGGCACTTGCTTTAACCACCTTGCAGGAATGGAAAGTTCCGTCGGCCGCTTCAATCGATATTTTAGTTTCCGGAGCCAAAAGATAGGAACCATAACCAGCGGCTTGCTCAAACACGCGGACTGCCGGATACCGATCGAGATTAACTAAATTTCTTCCAAAAACACGCACCGTATCACCGCCGGAGGCCACTGCTTTGGACAGCCATTCTGTTTTTGCTGCATTAACCAGTATCGGCTTACTATACCCATTATTCCCCATGGCAACTATCGCATAAACCGAAAACGGCTCACTGGGAAAATCACAGGTAAGAACCTGTGGTTCGTTTTTCACAACGCGAAGCATTTTTAATTCTTTCTCCGCAAGCTTAAGCTCAGATGGGCCCGACGGATTCTTTACGGCACTGTTTCCCACTTTCAAGAGCTTAATAGCAGGAGCATTTACATCCCATCCGTCACCCACGATAACCGAAAGTTTTCCTGGCATTGCCGGGTTGCTCACATTGACAATAACCGCTGTCTTGTCTTCATTTTCCACTTTGGCCGATACCTGACAATTAATTTGAAAAAAACCAAAACAAAGAATAATAAGAACGAATTTCCAGCTTTTCATGGGTATGCACTTTACATAGGTTTTCTTCACCTAAAGTGCGCTTTTTTGCCGTATCATCCAATGGTATTTTTTAGATTCTTTCGGGGTTGTTGATGTTTTAACAAGCGGTTAACACCCAAATTATTATAAGATATCTACCTTTACGCATACAGATCAAGACCCAAACAAACAGAATATGAGAAATAAAACGGCGCTTTTATTTGTGCTAGGTTTTACCGTTGTTACGGCAGTTCAGATATCTTGCCGTCGCGATAATCCGGCCGATAATTATGGGGAACAAACAGCAGCCCTGGTTAGTATTGTTAATGACAATCCAAACATTAAATCAATGCTGATCAAATCGATAGAGCAGGCAAAGAATATCAATCCGGATAGAACAACAAATCCGGCCCAAACATTGGAAGAATATTATGATTTTGTTACGTGGGCAGAGAAAGCAATGCCCTTTAGTATAATTCCAACACCGAAATACTCATTATTGTACGATAAAATAGATCAGAGTTTAGACTATTTCTATTTCATCAATGACCAACCGCTGACCGAGCTGGAAGGTCAGGGATTTTACAATAATTCCCTTCAATATGTCAAGCCTTACAGTGACTGGCTGATAAGTTTCAATAAAGCCTGGGGTTTGTTTCTGGATAAGCCGGAGTCGTGGAAAGATGAATATTATCAAATGGCCCTGGCCGACAATAAATTCGGCTTAAGTAATGGTTGGTATGAAGATCCTTCGAATTGGAAATCGTTTAACCAGTTTTTTGCCAGATATCTTAAATCTCCGGATATGCGCCCGATTGATTCTCCTGATGATAATACTGTTGTCATAACACCGGCTGATGCTAAACCTCAGGGTGTATGGCAGATAGATTCCACATCACACATTGTTTTAAAAGAAGGCGTGCCTATAAAATCCGGAACCTTAACATCGATTGTAAAAATAATCGGGGAAGAGAGTAAGTACAAAAATGAATTTGCGAATGGAATAATGACTCACACTTTTCTTGATGTTCAGGACTATCATCGGTACCATTTTCCGGTGAGCGGAATAATAAAGGAAGTCAGAAACATTGCGGAGCAAGATGCTGTTGGGGGAATTATTACCTGGGATAAGACTATTGAAAGATATATGTTTGATGCCACTGTACCTGGCTGGCAAGCGATTGAAACCAGGGGATGTGTAATTATAGAAACAGAGCAATTTGGTTTGGTAGCATTACTCCCCATTGGCATGTCGCAGATATGCTCGGTAAATTTCGAGAAAAATGTTCAGGTAGGTACGAGAGTAAAAAAGGGAGATATGTTAGGATATTTCCTCTTTGGTGGTTCTGATTTTGTAATGATATTCCAAAAGAGAGCCGGATTTGTATTGCAGGCAGCAACTGAGGAGAATAACGCGCAATCATATAAACATATATTAATGGGAGAAAAATACGGTGCAATGACCGGATCGTCAGTTCCAGGGCATGATTAATACCCTCTCTCCTTTTTGATCGCTGTGTCAATGAGGGATTGTGGTATCGGGGCAGCACCGAGCACTCTCGTATTGATCAGAAATTCCGTGCGCCCGTCTGCCAGAGTCCTTTGATGTATCCCTGAAAAGAAATTGCTCTCTGCAAAAAGAGATATGAAGTCTTTCACATCCTCTTCAATACGAAATACGACAGATCCGGTAACTACAGAAAGTCCCATCCAGCTTTGATCCGAATCCAGGCCAATAACGTATCTTTTTTCAGGGTAACCACGAACTGCGTTAATGATCCCGATGTTGGAACCGGAAGTCATGGCATAGATCAGTTCGTGATCTTTAAGTAAGGATCCGGCAAGAACATAAGCCGAGTCGATCATTTCATAACCTTCATAATCGGTGCTCAGAAAAACAGTAGGAGAAACCGTTCCTCCGGCATCCTTAACTCCTTCGATAAAACCAAGCTGATGGTCCTTCAGAAAAGGTGAATCAAAAGGTTCGATCATGATAGCCCTGCAGTTCTTCACCTTGCTTGCCGACAGGTATCCGGCCAGATAGGACGGTGCATAGGCCCGGTAAGTCAGGGTGGCCAGTCCCTCCTGCTCCAATACCCCTGCATCCAGGTAGAGGATCTTATGCGGTCCGTAGATGCCGTTGAGGGCATTGATCGCAGGTCCGTATTCGCTGCCTGAGATTATGATCAGTGTTGAAGAACGATAATACGATTTCATCACCGATATCTTCCTGATCCATTCAATCCCGGCTTCTGTGCTTTCCGGAATAATGTAATTAATCCTGAAGTCATTGACTAAAGAGGCCTCCTCGATACCCTGATACACCAGATCCAAAAAGCCCCGGTCGCCGAAACCGCTTTCCGGAAAGAGGGCATAAACCTCGAAAAATGGTTTGAAAGGAACCAGTTCCTCTGTCTTTTTGCACGACACAAGGAAAAGCAACAAAGTCAGGGACAGTAATACTTTTTTCATGGCGTGATAAATTCCTTCAGTTGTATCTGGAAAATATTTCCAAAATTCCGATAATTATAGAAAGAGATATGAGATCCGTTTACAAACGAAAAAATTTGTTCATACAACTGGCTGAAGTCGATCTCCGGAGTAGTTAACATGGCCCGGTTCATGGAATAGGCAAATTTATCGGCCAGCCATATACCCAGTCCGTCATCATACAGGTAGGCTTTTGAGGTTTCGTACGGATTGGCGCCGGTCATGATTAAAACTCCCGGCGTGGTAACTGCTTCCCCGATCTTGCCGGAATAGCAGGATTCCATCGACCAGAATATCAGTCGAAAACGATTGCCTTCCTTCAATTG
>CAILAQ010000249.1 GCA_903832165.1 uncultured Bacteroidota bacterium
AGTGCTGCAGAACGTGTTTCCATTCGGCGACCGCGCCAGACTCGATCATCAGTTCAAGGACAGGGTAAATCCCGATATGCCCTCCATTCACTGGTATTCCCAGACTATCGGCCCCGGGAGGGGAATCGAATTCTTAATCGACAGTCTGCATGATATCCATACACCTGTGGAATTTCATCTGAGAGGGAATCTTTTCAAGGATTTTCAGCAGGAATTAACCAGCCGGTTTCCTGTGGATAAAGGACACTGCCTCTTCTTCCATCCGCTGGTTCCACCCGGAGAATTATTGTCCCGCATTGCTGAGCATGATATCGGTCTGGCCACGGAAGAATATGCACCTGACAGCCGCAACCTTACGATAACTAACAAAATACTGCAATATCTTCAGGGAGGGATCGCTGTGGTGGCCACTGATACGCTGGGCCAGCAGGAGGTCGCTGAGGAAGCTCCCGGAGCCGTATTCCTTTTTAAGAACAAGGATCGTAAGGACCTGGCAATCGTATTAAACAGACTGCTGCTTGATCGCGAACTGTTGGCGGCGGCAAAAAAAAGTGCGCTGGATGGGGCAAAAGATAAATTTTGCTGGGAGAAGCAGGAGAAATGGCTGACCTCCTGGATTTCAAATGCAATAAACGGGAATGAATAATGAAAAAGATATTGATTATATCGCCAAATTTTCCACCCATCAATGCAGCTGATATGCACCGGGTCAGGCAGAGTCTGGCCTATTTTCCTGAAATGGGCTGGGAGGCAACGGTGGTAGCGGTAAAGCCTGAATTTGTGGAAATGAGTCAGGACCCGCTTTTGCTGGAAACTCTGCCTGAGGAGGCATCCATTATCAGGATCAGTGCTTTTAATACCAGATACACACGCAAAATCGGGCTGGGAAACCTGGGTTACCGGTCGCTATGGTTTTACCTGAAGGCTGGCAACCAATTGATCCGGAAGAACCGGTATGATCTTATTTATTTCTCAACCACAGCCTTTCCGGTCATGATTCTTGGACGATACTGGAAATGGAAATTCGGGATTCCTTTTATTATTGATATGCAGGATCCCTGGCGAAACGATTTCTATCTGGACAAGCCTAAGAACGAGCGCCCTCCTAAATTTCTGCTCGCTTATACCATGGACAAAATCATGGAAGCCCTGACTATGAGAAAGGTTAATGGAATCGTTTCGGTTTCCCCCGGGTATCCAAAGACACTCATGGAGCGGTATGTAAACATCAAAGCTGAAATGTGCACGACCATTCCCTTTGGAGGAGCTGCCCGCGACTTCGAGATCCTCGAAAGCGCAGGAGTTACGAACCCCCTTTTTGAACGTGACGGGAAACACATAAACTTTGCCTATATCGGTCGCGGTGGGCACGATATGAATCTGGCGGTAAGCGGAATATTTGCATCGTTAAAACTTGGGCTTGATAATGACCCCGCTAATTTTTCGAAGGTCAGGATGTTTTTTGTTGGCACCAGCTATGCGGCCGACGGGTTAGGACAAAAAACCATTGCACCGGTAGCTGATAAATACGGAGTTGGCGATCATGTTGTTGAAATGACTGACAGGCTGCCCTACTTTTCAGCGCTGAAGGTGATTAAAGATGCAGATATCCTGATCATTCCAGGTTCGACCGATACTAATTACACGGCATCCAAACTCTATCCGTATATACTTGCCCTGCGCCCGCTTATCGCAGTGTTCAATGAAACCAGCACCGTGGTGGATATCCTGGGAAAAACCAGGGCAGGAACATGCGTGACCTTCAGGAATGAGGATCCTATTGATGAAATTGCACAACGAATTTTCCCGGTCATGAAAGAATTTCTGAGGAAACTTCCCTTTGAGCCTGTAACCAACTGGACAGAGTTTGAACCTTATTCCGCCCGGGAAGCTACACGAAAGCAAGTTGATTTCTTTGACAAGATTCTGAAACCATGAAGAAGAAACTTGCCATTATCAGTTCTCATCCGATTCAGTACAATGCACCGCTTTTTGCCTTGCTGAGCAAATCCGATCTTCTCGAAATCAAGGTATTTTATACCTGGAGCCAGAGTCAGGAGACCCTTTTCGACAAGGACTTCGGAAAGGCTATCCAGTGGGACATTCCTTTGCTCGAAGGTTATTCATACGAATTTATTGATAATGTTTCTGCGAATCCGGGACCCGGTTCATTTCGGGGAATTACCTGCCCCACGCTGAACCAAAAAATTAAAGAATGGGGAGCTGAGGCGCTGCTGGTTTTTGGCTGGAATTACCATGCCCACTATTACGCAATGAGAAAATTCAAGGGCATGATACCGGTATATTTCAGAGGTGATTCCACGTTGCTGGATGAAAAGCCAGGCTGGAAGCAGGTTCTCAGGCGAATGTTTCTGAGGCTTGTTTATCGAAAAGCAGATTTTGCCTTTTATGTCGGGGAAAACAGCAGACAATATTACCTGAGGCACGGATTCCGGTCCGATCACCTGTTCTTCGCACCGCATGCCATCGACAACCAAAGGTTCAGTGATGCCGGAGGCGAAATGCGAAAGGAAGCTGAAAAACTCCGAAGTGAGCTGAATATCGGGAAAGAGGATATTGCCGTTTTGTTCATTGGGAAATTTGAACCAAAAAAAGATCCGTTGTTATTGATTGATGCTGCCAACCACCTGCAAAATCCGAAAGTCCATTTTGTATTTGTCGGAAATGGCATCCTTGAGGAACAACTGAAAGCCAGGGCATCCGGAAACAGTACAATTCACTTTATTCCTTTCCAGAATCAGAGCAGGGTGCCGATGGTATATCACCTGTGCGACATCCTGGCCCTGCCTTCCCAGGGGCCGGGTGAAACGTGGGGGTTGGTCGTCAATGAGGCCATGGCCTGCGGAAAAGCAATTCTGGTCAGCGATAAATCCGGCTGTGCCATTGACCTGGTTAAACCGGGTGAAAACGGATATATCATGACCTCAGGAAATGTAGTAGAATGCACTGAATTATTAAAAAAAATGACCGTTTCCCGGGAGCATACCCGGATTATGGGAGAAGTATCAGGTAAAATAATCAGTTCCTGGTCATTTGAGGCAATCCGTAAAAGCTTTGAGATGAACATTAACAATCAGAGATCGTAAAGAACAGATGTACCTTTCAGACCGGAGCATACGATTAATGGCACTGGGCTTGCTGGTGTTTACCTTTTTTGAGGTGTTCACCGGCCTTTATTATATGTCGGGTCTCGGACTGGCTCTCTTTGCCGGTTTAGGAATGAAGTTCATAGATGATCTGGGAAAGAGGATCGAAATTCGTGATCTGATATCCTTTATG
>CAILAQ010000250.1 GCA_903832165.1 uncultured Bacteroidota bacterium
CAGCGCAGCGAGCGCGGGAGAGGGGGTTGGGGGTGAGGTGGATCATCGGATATCGGGTATCGGGTGCTACTTCTTTAATTTTTTGGCGGCGAGAACGAGGGCTCCGGCAAGGAGTGCACCGCCGGCACCAAAGAGAAAATGGGTGAAAACGGGATACAGGTAGCCGGTTCGGGCAAAGGACGGATATATGTAGCCAGTGGTAAAATGTACCACAATACGGCTGAGCGGAATCACCATGTAGGCAATACCTCCGAGAGCTGAAAAGAGAATGATATTTTCCCTGAATAACCGGACGAACCGGTAAAGAACATCGATTACAATTCCCATCAGGATATAAATAACCGGCATGGAAGGATCACTGAAACCCATGAAAGGGAACATGACCATAAAAGCGGCAGCAAAGGTGGAAATGCTCGTGGCTATTGGCAACCCAGAAGCTTTACGTCCGATCATCAGCAAAGCCATCACCTCCAGACCATGACGTCCGGGCATTTGCATGGGTATGCGCAATTTTGCCCGGAGCACCACGGCGATAACACCCAGTAAGACAAGAAACAGCACCTCCAGTACGCTGATGCTAACCGGAAATGCTCTTGATATAGTCCTTAGTTGTGACTTTCCATTCATATCCTTCATTGTTAATTGACCGGTCGGCAAGTATTGTAATTTTATTATTTATCAGAACGGGGCGCATCCAATCGCCTACATTAATCAATTCATCTTCGGGAATATCCATTCCATTAATATCCGTTACCGCATCGATTTTTATTTCGCTGAACAATTGTTTTACGGTGTAGATATTCTTCAGTTCCCTGATCTCTCTTCCGCCAACGCCAATATAGCGTCCGTCGGTCCCGAATTTTCTTAATCCGCAACCCGCCAGAGACCCGATAATTCCATCTTTGGTGCCTGTTAATCCTTCGAGATAAACGTTTTTTCGAGCTGCAATATCCAGGGCTTCCGCCTGGGTTAAGATTTCCCTTTTGGCCCGGAGTCCCCAGTTAATGATCTCGTCGTCGGCCTGATCAAACAGGCATATGGCCAATCCGGCATCTGATCCGTCGGCGCTTTCCCGCAAAAGAAACTCGCGGGCCAGAGCAGTTAAACCGGTGAGGTTGTCACCCTCTAATTCCAGACAGGCCGAGCTGTTGTGCGATGTGTAGGGGATGCGGCGATCGAAGAACAGCTGGTGGCGGGTAATGCCTTTCAATATGCCCAGGTTCTCCGCTTCGATGGATCGGGCCAACTGCCGTGCACGATAGCCGGTACCCCTGCTCTCGAGGTTGTCCGTATCATCGATGCCCAATAATATCCTCATCTGATATCTATTTTCAAAAGGTAACCGTTATGCACACAAAAGCATTTCGCACAAAAATAGTTTTCCTGACGACAATCGCAAATGATAAAAGAACGCCAATGAGACAATTTGATAATTTGCCAATGTGACAATGAAAGAGGGGTATGGGGTATCGGGTATCGGGTATCGGGTATCGGGAAGGAGGAAGGTTGAGATTCCAATGCAGAATTCCGAATGCCGAAGTAAGAGTTTCAGGGCACCATGAAGTAGAGACGGATAATTATCCGTCTCTACCTCGGTGCACACTTGAATCTCCTACCTCGGAACTCGGAATTCTGCATTGGAATCTCAACCTTCCAACTTTATATTTACTTGAGCCTTATTTTTTAAAAGTATTGCCGCTCATCGTAAACGCCGTCACCTTTTCCCCATACCCCCACTCTTTGGGCCACCCCGGATTTTTCCAGGTTACGGTGGTGTCCTTATTGGTGTAAATCATCGCATCGTAGGGTGGCGAGTGACTGATAGCGGGTTGGTTGCCTGAATAAAAGGTGTTGCCTTTCAATTCCACACCGGCAGTGCGGTGCCCCCGGATGCTGGTATGAGCCGTATTTCTGATGGTATTGTTTTCCACCAGATATCCTTTGCTGCCTTCATCAATGAACATCCCGTTATTGGGCGATGCATGGTTAAGTTCGCTTCGCAGGATATCGTGAATATCGTTTCCGGAAATGACTGATCCGGGCTGAAAGCCTAACGTGTAAATCCCGCCGCCATCGCCAAGCATCTGCATGGCATGATGAATTATATTACGCAAAATCCGGTTGCCATGAGAGGAGGTCGGCAAGGGATTCCATTGCCATCCAACGGAAATCCCGGTGTACGGAAGATCATATATTTCGCTGTCGGAAATTTCATTATTGGCACCAAATCCAAGCCAGACACCCACCGATCCCTGGAATGAAACTCCCGCTTTGTGAATCTGGCATTTGGAAAAAGTATTATTTACCGGCAGTAAAAGGGAGTCTTTAAGAGGATCAAAAGTCAGCCCGATCATGGCCCCGTTGCCGCCAATATCGGTAGCCACCAGCTGTTCGACAAGGTTATTCCGGCATCCTTCACCTAAACGGATTCCATTGCCTCCGATACGACTAAGCAGACACTTAGTGATTTTGCAATTTTCGGCCCATTTCATTTCGATGGCAGGATTAATCAGGCCGGCCCCTCCGGTAGCCTCGGTATTCCCCGGATAATAGAATGCTGCCTGCATGCCATCGTGACTGAATGCGGGAAGTATATAGGCACAATCCTGAAAATTCAGGTTGAGGAATTCCAGATTTTTAACCGTATTTCCACGTTCCCCTGTGATCTCCACCAAGCGCGGAACCACTGCCGCGATGGCAACTGTTTTTTCGAAATTCTGGCCCGGTAAAGGTTTATAGTAGAGCCGGTGAGCCTTCTTATCGAGAGCCCATTCCCCTGCCTGATCGAGAAAGGAAGGATCCCCCTCAAGAAAACAGCTGTAGCGGTCGGCACTGCCTGCGAATATGGAATTATACGAACCATCGTATAGGGCAAATGGAGGTTTCAGCATGATCTCCGCCGGATCGGCATTGAGGCTGGAGGCGTGAAACCTTGAGGTGGTCCAGTCTTTGAATACAACCATTTCGAACTCATCAACCGGCATCAGATTCTTGAAATATCCCCTGTCTTTAACGGCCACCGTGATATTCCGAACGGTTGAATCGGGGTTATACACCCACTTCGATTTTGTCAGGTAGATGCGCGGCAGTGAGTCGGTGAGGTTTGGAGTTCTGGCCCTCGTGGCACGAATACCATCGATAAATAATTGTTCAAAATAGATGTCGGGATCAACATTGGCCCACCAGATGCCCAGACCGCCATCCTGGAATCCACGGATGATCCTGCCGCCCGAAATTGTGGTTTTACCGCCAGGCGCCCCTTCCCAGGTGACTTTCGATTTTCCGGATCCGCCATCTGCCGCTGAGAATACCAGGGGATTTTTCAGAAACCAGGTGCCTTTGCTGAAAATCACACGGACATCCCGATCGGGATTGTCGGTCCGGATCTTTCGCACGGCTTGCTGAGCCGCTTCGGCACTAAAGAATGGCTGCGATTTTGAACCTTTATTCTGATCATTTCCGCTTTCGGAGATGTAGATTTTTTTTGCCGGCAGGATGCTGCAAGATACTGTCAGCAAAATGATTGGGAAGATGGCCATGGTTTTCATAACCGAAAGATACAAAACGGACCATCAATAATGGAAAAGTGATTAAATTGGTCACTGATAAATCGGTAAATAATCGAAATCCTGACCATGTCTAAACCTATTTTGCGACTCTTCTTAGCTCTTATAATCGGACCTTTGATTTCTATATCACTGCAGGGTCAGAGTCCAACTCGGTTTCAGGCAGAGATTGACCAGTTTAAAGCAGATAAGACGGATTATTCAAAGTCGAAGAACCTGATTTTGTTTACCGGCAGTTCAACAATCCGAATGTGGACCAGCCTGAAAGAAGATTTTTCTGACCGGAATGTCCTGAATCGGGGGTTTGGCGGATCTTACATGAGTGAACTGCTTTTTTATGCGGATACCCTGATTCTGACCTATAAGCCACGAATTATTTTCATTTATGAGGGCGATAATGATCTTGGATCCGGACAAAAGGCTGATGATATTCTGGAATCAGCCCGTCTGCTGGTTGAAAAAATACGCAAGAAGCTACCTGGGTCAACCATTTGCTTTTTCTCGGCCAAACCAAGTCTGGCCAGATGGAACCTGCATGAGAAGTTTGTTGATTTTAACGCGAGGTTAGAGAAATTGGCCGGAAAATATCCGAAGGTATACTATTTAGATACCTGGACCCCGATGATAGGTGCCGACGGGAATGTTATGAACGACATTTTTCTGGCCGATGGACTGCATATGAACCGCAAGGGTTACGATATCTGGAAAGAGGCGGTTAATGAATTTCTTAGTAAAAAATTGAGACGATAATTTTTGGGTTATGGAGGAAAATCATCCTGTGGGATTAGAATCGGAATCAATAAGAATACTTGAAAAAGCAGTGAATAGTCTTAGCGGCGGATTTCAGTCGCTGGATGAATTCAGCTCCGCTCCTTATGATATGCAACGGCTCGAAGATGTTCTGATGCAGGCGGCCGAGCGCATGAAGGACAATTTTCCCTATTTCCATCCGATGTATGCCGGTCAGATGATGAAGCCACCGCATCCGGTTGCGCGACTGGCTTACATGCTTTCGCTGTATATCAATCCCAATAATCATGCACTGGATGGTGGGCGTGCCAGTTCGCGGATGGAGAAAGAAGCCGTGGCGGTGATTGCCGGGATGTTTGGCTGGGATGTTTTTCTTGGTCATCTCACCGGCGGAGGCACGATGGCCAATCTTGAGGCATTATGGGTGGCAGGACAAGTAAACCCGGGAAAGCTGACTGTTGCCTCCACCCAGGCACATTATACACACGACCGGTTGAGCAAAGTGCTCGGTCTGCCATTTAAAACCGTACCCGCAGATCGGCTTGGCAAGATGGATATGACGGCTCTGCGGAGTTTGCTGGATAGCGAGGACATCGGTACCGTGGTGGCAACCATTGGAACCACAGCCACCGGCGCAACCGATCCGCTATCGGAAATACTGAGGCTGCAGGAACAATTTAAATTCAGGATTCATGCCGATACTGCTTACGGCGGATATTTTACCCTGGCTGATAATCTGGCTCCGGCAACGCGGGAGGTATACGACCGGTTAAGCGAGGTGGATTCCATTGTGGTTGATCCTCACAAACACGGGCAGCAACCCTACGGCTGCGGCTGTATCCTGTTCAGGGATCCGTCGGTCGGGCAATATTACAAGCACGATTCACCTTATACTTATTTCAGTTCCGATGAGCTCCACCTGGGTGAAATCAGTCTGGAGTGCTCGCGTCCCGGGGCTTCTGCAGTTGCTCTTTGGGCAACTCAAAAACTGATGCCACCGGTGAAAAACGGCGAACTGGCCGGATTGCTGGCCAAGGGCCGACGGGCTGCATTAAAGCTTTTCGGGCTGTTAAGCGCTGATCCCCGGTTTATTACGGCTTTTCGTCCCGAGCTTGATATTATTATCTGGGCTCCGGTTGCCTCCTCAGTGAGCGTGGCCTCAAGAAAATCACGTGAACTGTTCGCCGAGGCTCAGAAAAACAACCTTCACCTGGCATTAGCCGATTTGCCGGTAAGCTTTTTCGATCCTGAAAAAGCGGGTATGCATCGGGATCAGGACCACATGGTTTGCCTGAGATCTGTATTGATGAAACCGGAGCATGAAGAGTGGGCCGATAAAATCTGGGAAGTTCTTGACCAATCAGCAAAAAATATCGGATTATAAATGAAAGAACAGTGGGAATCAAATCAGTAAACTAAACTTCATATCATGACAAAGCGAAGAGATTTTATCAGGCAAAGCGTCGTCGGATCGGCCGGTATTGCCATAGGCGGCATGGGCTTTACGGCTAAGTCCTATGGATCGATTATCGGGTCCAATGACAGGATTAACATATGTGTTATAGGAATCCACGGCCAGGGAGAGACCCATATCAACAAATGGGCGAGTTTGAAAGATGCCCGGAATGTGAGGATTAAGACCCTGTGTGATGTGGATGAACAATTCTTTGCGGAGCGTTCGGCTCTTGCTGAAAAGCTTACCGGGTTTAAGCCGGGCACCGAATGGGATATGAGGCGGGTGTTCGATGATAAGGAAATTCATGCTGTATCGTTTGCTGTTCCTAACCACTGGCATGCGCTTGGAACTATCTGGGCAGCTCAGGCCGGTAAAAATGTTTACGTGGAGAAGCCTGCCTGCTTCAATGTTTTCGAAGGCCGGCAGATGGTGGCAGCAGCCCGGAAATATAATGTGAGGATACAGACCGGTTGCCAGAACCGTTCGATACCGAACGTGATGGCGGCTATGAAATTGCTGCACGAAGGCGGTATCGGTGAGGTGTATATGGCCCGCGGACTTTGCTTTAAGCCACGTGATTCTTTTGGCATTGCTCCTGACACCCAGGCACCTGCATCTTTGCATTACGATGTGTGGCGCGGACCGGCACCGATGCGCCCGTACAACGAAAAACGGGTACACTACAACTGGCACTGGCACTGGGATACCGGCAACGGTGATACAGGTAACCAGGGACCACACCAGTTCGATATTGCCCGGTGGGGACTGAACAAGAATGAACATCCGGTAACAGCCTATTCATCGGGCGGCATTTACGGAATCGATCCGAAAGGGTGCTCACAGGAGACACCGAATACCCAGGCATCGGTTTTCAAGTATGCCGACGGCAAGATCCTTGAATTTGAAACCCGCGGACGTTTTACCAATGCTGAATCGAAGCTCGATATTAAAATAGGGAACATGTTTTACGGGACCGACGGGTACATGGAAATCAATGCAAGCTCCTGGAAAGCCTACAAGCAGAGGGAGAAGGAACCATTTGCGGTATCAGCGCCTGAGATGGCTGAAGGATCCACTGACCCCACCTACCGGACAGCTCCGGGCGGATCAGAGCACTTTGCCAATTTCATTGATGCTATCCGCTCGGGCAAGGATTCTGATCTTCATTGCGATATTCTCGACGGGCATATGTCGGCTGCTTTGCCTCATCTGGCTAACGTGTCATATCGCTTAGGCAGGGAAATCAGGTTCAATGGAAGCACTGAGAAATGTGTGAATGATGCTGAGGGTGATGCACTGCTTACGCGTGTTTATCGCAAGCCGTTTGTGGTTCCGGAAAAGGTCTGATTTTAAAGAGAAACACGGAGACATGGAGAGCATGGAGAGACACGGAGATGATTAGTCAGAAGTATATTAATGAGATTTCGTACAAAATTATAGGCTGTGCCATTGAGGTACACAGAGAATTAGGGCCGGGGTTGCTTGAATCGGTATATGAAACCTGTTTTATCGAAGAGCTCAGGAATAGTGGGCTATCGGTTCAATCTCAGATATCTGTTCCAATCCTCTATAAGGGGAGGGATCTGGGCAGCTCATTAAAGCTGGACTTGTTGATTGAAGATTTAATCATTGTCGAAGAGAAGGCTGTTGAACTGATGGTTCCTTTGTATAAGGCTCATCTTTTATCATATCTGAAACTCACAGGCAAACCCTAAAGGATTACTAATTAACTTTAATTGCCAGAATATTAAGGAAGATCTGGTCTCAATGGTCTCAATGGAATTCGCCAAACTACCGAAAATCTAGTCTCAATGTTCTCTGACTAATTTGCCAAACTAACAAAGTCCTGATATAAACTCTAAAATAATCTCCGTGCCTCTTTGTGTTCTCCGTTTCTCTGTGGTTAAAAAAACATAAAAATGAAAAACAATAAAATCGGCCATCCGTCGCAGTTAGGCGGAATTGAAACCTCAGTCCTCGATAACGGCGCCGGTCGGGGTGTGCGCATTGCCTGGATCAATACCGGATCGGGGTTAAGGTATAAAGTTGTCATCGACAGGGCAATGGATATTGCTGAAGCCTTTTATAACCAGCATGGGCTGGCATGGATCAGCCAGGCAGGTATCCGGCCTCCTGAGACTGCCGCTTTTGTTGGACTGGAGTGGCTGCGCAACTGGGGCGGAGGTTTGGTGACAACCTGCGGCATCAGCTACATGGGCAGTCCTGAAACTGATGAGAACGGTGTGCGCGGTCTGCATGGCCGCATCAGCAACCTGCCAGCCGAAATTGTATCGATCATTCAACCTGATCCGGAAAATGGGAAGATGGATTTCAGCATCACCGGGATCATGAGGGAATCGGGAGTATTCGGACCGCATCTGGAGCTCGAACGTACCATTTCCGGAACCCTCGGCGTGCCCGAAATTTGCATTTCCGACCGGGTAACCAATAGGGGCAATTCGCCTGCACCGCATATGCTCCTGTATCACCTCAATATGGGCTGGCCGTTGATCGACAAGGGCACTCAGCTCAACTGGAAAGGTAAGTGGCAGTCGCGCGGGAATGATCTGGATAACGAAATTTTTCATGAGGGCGGCAGTTTCCACGAATGTCAGGAACCCATGGATTCCCACCATGATGGCGGCGAGGCTTGTGCATTTATCGATATAGAGCCTGATGCAGCCGGAAATTGCATTTGCAGCGCCGTTAATCCAACACTGGGAATCGGCCTGGAAATCAGCTTCAAAAAAGAGCAGCTGCCCTGGCTCATCAACTGGCAGCACTGGGGCAAAGGCGAATATGTTACCGCCCTGGAACCTGCTACCAACCTGACGGTCGGACAGAGTCACGCACGCACCCAGGGAACGCTCATTGAGCTTAACCCGAATGAAAGCCGGCAGTATGATTTAAAACTATCAATGTGCCAATGTGCCAATGTGCTAATGTGCTAATTAAAGATAGCTATTGCGGGCTTCATTTCTTTATACCTTTATTTCTTCCATTAGCAAATTGGCACATTGGCACATTAGCACATTAAAATATTATCATAAGATGAAAATTATCAAATTACTCCTCACCTTGCTTATGGTAGCTTTGGCTGGGTTTTCTGCTGCCAGCGGCAGTACGCATGATTGGATTACAGCGAATTTCGCCAAGGGTGTGATCCCGCCTTTTTCCTTTGTTTACGGGGGTAAGGAGTCGCGGACATTTATCAGGTCGTGGGAATACCGGATGGAGAAACTGGTAACCACTGATCCTGCGATCGAGAAATCATTGTATACCTGGCGCGATCCGAAATCCGGTTTGCTGGTTAAATGCACGGTAACAGGTTATTCCGATTTTCCGGCTGCCGAGTGGACCATCGAGTTTAAAAACAGTTCGAAAACCAACACTCCGCTGATCGAAAAGGCTAAAGTGGCTGATTATACCTTCAGATTTGATCAGGAGGGATCGGTTACCCTGCACCATTCACGCGGCAGCAGCGGCGAACGGTCGGATTTTGAGGGATACGAAGATGTTCTTGGCGCAGGTAAAAACGTGTATATGACCCCATCAGGCGGGCGTTCATCAGATAATACAGCATTCCCGTTTTTCAATGTGGTAATGCCTGGCAATCAGGGTGTTTTAACGGCCATCGGGTGGACCGGTAAATGGTATGCCGATGTAAAACAGGCGGATTCAAAAAGCTGGTCGCTCAATGCCGGAATGGAACGCATGAAAACGGTTCTGTATCCCGATGAGCAGATCAGAACCCCTGAGGTTTGCCTGCTCTTCTGGAAAGGCGCCGACCGGATGATTGGCCATAACCTGTTCCGGCAATTTGTTTTGAAACATCACAGCAGGATGATTAACGGCAAACCGGCCGAGCTGCCACTGGCGGCTACACTGGGCGCCGGCGGACCGCTGCCATGCAATGAATTCAGCTGTGCCACGGAAAGCTATTGCATTGCCGTAACACAGCGTTATAAGCAGTTTGGCATTATTCCGGAAGTCCTCTGGATCGATGCCGGATGGTATACCGGATGCGGATCGTGGTGGGAAAATGTTGGTAACTGGACCGTCAATAAGATCAATTTCCCCAATGGCTTAAAGCCGGTTTCAGATGCCGTTCACCAGGTGGGTGCCAAATTTATTTTATGGTTTGAGCCTGAAAGGGTGGTTGCGGGGACTGCCTTCGATAAGCAGTATTCGCAGTTTTTAATCAAGATTCCTGATACAGTTAAAAATCCTGAAATCGGAAGGTTTTCCAGCAATATGTATCTCTTCGATCTTGGTAATCCCGCTGCCCGCGAATGGCTGACCAATTATATTTCTGATCTGATCAGGACCAATGGGGTCGACTATTATCGGCAGGATTTCAATTTCGATCCTTACCCCTACTGGAAATATAATGATAAGCCCAACCGCATTGGAATGACAGAAATACGCCATATCGAGGGACTATATGCTTACTGGGATGCCCTCCTGAAAAACTTCCCTAACATGGTTATCGACAATTGTGCCAGCGGCGGTCGGCGGCTCGACCTTGAAACCATCACCCGCAGTTCGCCACTCTGGCGTACCGACTACAGTTATGGCGAACCCAACGGATATCAGTGCCACACCTATGGCCTGAATTTTTATCTTCCCCTGCATGGTACGGGCAACGTAACACCTTCCGTTTACACCTTCCGTTCGAGCATGAGCAGTGCCATGGTAGCCACCTGGGACCTGAACAATTCATCCTGGTCGCAGACTCTTTTGCAAACCATCATGAAGGATTTTAAGAGATTAAGGCCATTCTACTATGGTGATTATTATCCCCTTACCCCCAATGTAAAAATAACTACAGATAGCATCTGGCTGTCGTATCAGCAAAACCGTCCCGATCAGGGTGATGGAATTATACTGGCTTTCAGACGACCTGATTGCGCGGTTGAAAGTATCACAGTAAAACCAAAAGGTCTCGAACCAAACACTTCCTACTCTGTTTTGTTTGAGGATACCGGGGTTAAGGTGGTTAAAACAGGTTCCGAACTCATGAAAGGGGTATTGATGGAAACCAAGGAAAAACCAGGATCACTGTTGATCAGCTATAAAAAGCAATGAGCTAAATGACATGAAAAGGTTTTTTGCAGATATCGAAACCAGCAGTTTTTTCGTGTTCTATCTGCTATGCAAATACAGATTCAGGTATTTCGATGAGCGGAAAATTAAGGATTACCAGAACAGAAAAGCAAAGCAGCTGGTCAGATTTGCAAACAAGCATTCACCGTTTTTTCACGATCATTACGCAGGCCGCGACCTGAAGGCAGTGTGGTCGCTGCCTGTGGTAAATAAAAAAATCATGATGGATAATCTTACCGGATATAATACGGTGGGATTCACCAGGGAAGAGATCATGGATTTTTGTCTGGAGGTGGAAAAAACCAGGGACTTTTCGAAAAGGCTCAGAGGCATAAATATCGGCATGTCGTCGGGAACCAGCGGCAACAAGGGTGTGGAAATCGTTACCCCTAAGGAGGAGAATTACATGAAAGCGGCGCTTTTTGCACGCTTCCCATTTCCGAAACATGAAAAAATCAACCTTGCTTTTATCTTGCGTGTGAGTGCTCCAGCCTTCAGCCTGGGTATTTTCGGGCATAAATTAACCTATATCAGTCAGCTGAATCCGATCGATGAAATCAAGGTTCAATTGGAAAAGTTGCAGCCGAATGTTATTTCCGCCCCGCCATCGATGCTGAAAATCATTGGCAGGGAGGTTGAAAAGAGCACACTGACAGTTCATCCAAAGCAGCTGGTATCCTATGCCGAGGTCCTTCATCAGGATGTAAAAGAGTATCTGGAAAAAGTATTTAACTGTCCTGTTCATCAGATTTACAAATGCACGGAGGGCCCTATAGCCGTATCGTGCAAGCACGGAAGACTGCATATTAATGAAGACCTGGTGGCAGTGGAAACCTTAAACAGTGACGGATCAGAAACTCCGCCGGGACAGCCCTGTCAGAAACTTATTGTAACCGACCTGCATAAAAGGTCGCAGCCCATAATCCGTTATGAGCTGAACGATATTATTACGATTAGTCCAGAAAAATGCCCGTGTGGCTCATCTTTCCGTGTGATTGAAAATATTCAGGGGCGTGCCGATGATGTTTTCTGGGCGAAGAGGATGGATACCGATGGATGGCAATACATCTTCCCGGATTATATCAGTCGGGCTATCATCACGGCCTCCGAAGATATAGATGAATTTCAGGTTATTCAAAACAGCCCGGAGCGGATTCTGGTTCGTATTCAGCTGAAGGAAAAAATCAGCCATGATCAGTTTGCCGTTGAGGAATCGGTTAGAAAGAATATTGAAAATGTATTTGCGAGCTATCAATGCAACAGGCCTTTCATATCGATTGTTTGTGAAAAACCGGAATTTAACCGTAATTCGAATAAGCTGATCAGGATACAGAGAATATTTACGATAGATTAATATTATGATTAACAAAAGAATTGCTTCGCTTGATGCGATCAGGGGACTCTCCCTGATGTTTATTCTGCTGTTTCATTGCTCGATTTACAATTTTGCCAATATCCACAAACTGGATTTCAGCAATCCTCCGATCCTCATAATTCTAATGAGTTTTATGGCGCTCTGGGGAGGCGTTTTCATTATCTATTCCTTAACGGTCAACTCACTGATGTTTCTAAGGAGGAGCGAAATAGAAACGCCTGCTAAAACTTATCGGTACCTGCTCCTGGCAGGCTTGATTTATCTGGTACTGCATTATGTACTGAATATTTTTCTTGGCCGGTGGAATATCGATTTTGTAAATAACCAGCCGCATCTCACCTTTATCGCCGGCACCCTGCGTAATTTGTCGCTGACCATGCCACCTGTGACCAAGCTATTTGAAGGATCATCCTTATCGACTATCGCACTCAATCTGATTATTGTTTCCGGATTGCTTGTGCTTTTAACCAGGAATCAGGGGCTTCAAAAGTCAACACGCAACTACCTGATCCTTGGAATATCAGGATTCATAATTCTGGTGGGATCCTTTTTAAGGGTATCGTTTTACCCTGTTTTCTCAGGAGCTATAGAGTCCGGGGATTTCTTAACCTCCATCGGGCTGAGTTTCCTGATCGCCAATCCATATCCACTTTTGCCCTATCTGTCGTATGGACTTTTTGGCGCCATGATCGGAATGATGATTTATTCCGACAGAAAAGATTTGCTCAAAAAGATCATACTGCCTTTGGGAGTTTTTTTCTTTGTTTTCGGGATTTATGGAATGATGAATTTCGATAAGACAATTTCCAAGCCCGATTATTTCTGGTATTTTAAAACGAATTTCGAACTGGGGGTATTTCTTCTGCTGGCTGTATTGATTCTCACCAGCCTGGAGAAAAGGACCCGTTTTCTCAAAAGTATTTCCCTGATCAATTGTTTCGGAAGAATCAGCCTGACCATTTACCTGCTCGAAACGCCGGTATCAGAGATTCTGAGAATCTTTCTTCACTTATTTTTGCCCGATTGGGATCAGACTATCAATGGCTGTCTGATGTTCGGATTATTCAACATTTTTATCTGGGCTTTAATCCTCTGTTTCTGGAGAAAAAACAACTTCAAATACAGTCTGGAATACTTCTGGGTCCTAGGTTTCAGGAAATTGGGCAAGGGGTCAACAAAATTGGACATGCATTGAATAATTCCTTAATTTTAAGCAGGAATTGATCGATCATGAGGAAGTATATTTCGGTAATTATTTTGATGATTTTTATTTTCGATGCCGGAGGATATTACCTGTGCTTTAACTTTCTGCAAAACAGCATCAAAAGAGAGGTCAGAGAAGGAATCGAGCATGGGCTTAAAGACGACGAACTGGTTTTAATCCGTGTGCCTCTGGATTCAGGTCAGGATATTACCTGGATCAGGCAGGGCAAAGAGTTCCGCTATAAAGGAGAAATGTTCGATGTTGTTAAGGTTAAGACAGTCGGCGAGGAAATTCACTATTACTGCATCAACGACTCGAAGGAGCAACATCTTATAGCCGGATTTAACCATAATACGAAAAAGAATAACGATAAGAGGATGAAATATTCATTTTTCTTTCAATATTTACCTCCACCCCTGACCTTATTTTCGGATAATAGAATGGTCGATTTTATCTATCCTTGTTTAGTCTGGCAATATAAATCCAACTCTCCCGATATTCATTCACCGCCACCCCGAACTGTCTGAATCAATCATTGATTTTATTGATAGATAGTGGGTTCTAGTAATTATTGCCATGCAATTCTGCCAGGCAATATCTGATATTTAAATAATGCGAAGAATGAAAAGAACAGGAATTTTTATAGGTATTCTGATTTGTACAGGCATGAGTTTATTTGCGCAAAAACAAGTTGGCGATACAACAAAAGCGATCAAGCTTGAAGAGATAATTATCAAGGCCAACAGGATGCCTGTACGGTTGAAAAACAATCCGGGATCCATATCGTTGGTGACTTCAGAGGTGCTCTCAAATGTACCCAAAGGAATTGCAGTTGAAGAAGCCTTGCGGCTGGTCCCAGGTGTCAGGATAGATAACCAGCACGATGGTGAGCGGGTGCATGTTTCCATTCGCGGTCAGGGCATTCTGACTGAAAGGGGCCTGCGTGGAATCGGAGTGATCATTGATGGTATCCCGGTAAATGATCCATCGGGTTTTGCCCCTGATTTATATGATGCAGACTGGAATACGGTGCGAAAAGTTGAGGTTTTGAGGGGCCCGGCGGCTGGTTTATATGGAGGCGGAGGAGCTGCCGGAGTACTAAATATCAGTACATATGACGGGGGCACAAAACCGATTGGCGGAGTGGTGAGCCAGACGCTTGGCTATAACGGATTTTCCAAATCACTGTTTCAGCTCGACGGAGCAAAAGGGGATATGGATTACCGGTTAAGTTATTCGCGGACCGATGGGGATGGCTATCGCGATCATCAGGCTTTCTGGAGCAATAAGCTGTATGAAAAAATCAATTTTCATCCAGGTAAAAAGCTGACCATCACACAGATTCTTTCGCGGACAGACTATTTTCAGCAAAATCCTGAAGGGTTGAACCGCGGACAATTCGATAACCTTCTTCAGGCAAACCCGGATGCCTGTCCGTTTAATGAATACCAGAAAACCAATCGTACAACGATAGGTTTACTCGGTACTTATGAGATCAGCAAACAGCAGGATGTTCAGCTTTCGGCTTTTCTTAGGTCATGGGATTACAAAGAAACCAGTAACAGGTGCGCTGAATATCGGAATTACACAGTTCCGGGAGTTAGTGCGCAGTATAATCTTCATTTGGGGACCTGTGCGATAAAGAATCATTTCAGCGTGGGTACCGATATGAAATGGCAGAATATCAACATGTATAAATTGCAGAGTGCCAGTAACCCGGGCAGGGTAGAGAGTATTGATGAAACCAATGTTGAAACAGGATTACTGCTTGCCAACCAGATCATTTCGCAGGCCAGTTTCGGGGCCTATGCCTTGTATAAACTCGAGGTTGGGAAATTTAACCTGATGGGCAGCCTCCGGTATGATGAGATGGATAATACACTGACTGATAAAATGGTGGGGCTCGATTCATCTGTTACAACAAAAGATTTTACCAAAGTTTCGGGTCGAATCGGTGTCAGTTATTCGGTTTCGGATGCTGCTACGTTTTTTGCCGATTGGAGCCAGGGTTTCATGCCACCTTCCACCGAGGAGCTTGCCAGCAATCCGGTTGGATACAGTGGCTTCAATACCCACCTGGTGCCGGCCATTTCCAACTGCAGTGAAGTCGGGCTCCGCGGCTATATCGGGGATAAATTGTCGTACGAGGTTACCGGATTTATTATGAATACCGAGAACGACTTTTTCCGGTTCAAACAGACCGGCAGGGGAAATCAGGAGGTATTCTACGGGAATGCGGGTAACAGCAAACGTATGGGAATCGAAACCAATGTTTCCTATAAAATTCTTCCGAACCTAAGTGTAGAGGTCGCCTATACTTATGCCGATTACAAGTACACCTCGGCAACTATCGATCCTGTTTATACCGATCAGACCTATGTTCTGACCACCCCTCCGGTTGCCGGGCAGTGGTTGCCCAATTCACCCAGGCATCAGCTGTATGGCGAAATTGTGTATGCCATCAATAAGAATTTCAGGGCAAGTGTCGGAACTGAGTATCAGTCGAAATGGGCTATTTATACCGATGCAAAAGCCTATAACGGTGAGCTCGATCCAGCCATTTATCAGAACTGGCAGGACGGATTTAACCTGTACCATGCCCGGTTAACCTGGCTTTGGAAGATCAATGGGATTCCGGGAGAATGCAGTATATCAGCCAGGAATTTTACCGGGGCAAAATATATGGCATTTACTGAACCTGACCCTGATGGGAACTCTTATCAGCCCGGACCGGGACGGGAAATTTTCGGAAGCATAAGAATAAGATTCTGAAAAGCAACTATTTGACTAAAAAAGCCTGAAAACCGGATAGATAGGGTCCAAAACTCAGGAAATTATAATGCTCTTCATCAGTAAAGTGCTATATTTCGCATCGATGGAAAAATTAATGTTTTCAATTTAGATATAATGGCCAACGAATCTGGAATGCAGGACCTGCTCCAGGAGCTTGAATTACAGCGAGAAGAGCTCAAGCGTCAGAATGAAGAGTTACGTCAGAGCGAAGAACGCTATAAGTCGTTGTTTCAGAACAATCATTCCGTTATGTTGATTGTTGAACCGGAAACCGGGCAGATTATAGATGCTAATCCGGCAGCTTGCCAATTTTATGGCTGGTCGAATCCGGAGATTTGTTCCAAAAACATTTCCGAAATTAATACTCTTGCTGATGATGAGATTAAGGCTGAGATGAAACTTGCAAAGTCGGAGAAAAGGAAGAGTTTTCTATTCAGACATCGGAATTCGACCGGTGAAGTCCGGGATGTTGAAGTTTTTTCCGGACCGATTGTATTTGGGAACAAGACACTTTTATACTCTATCATTCACGATATTACTGAGCGAAAGTATACTGAAAGAGAGAAGACCAATCAGTCAAATATCCTTTCGAACCTGATCATCAATCTGCAAGAAGGGATTCTGCTTGAAGATTCCGAGCGGAAGATTGCTCTGACCAATCAGCTCTTTTGCAATATGTTTGGAATTCCTGCACCCCCGGAATTATTGGTCGGTGGAGATTGTTCTGAATCAGCTGAGCAAAGCAAGGGTTTATTCAGGAATCCGGAACAATTTGTTGCCGACATCCTGGTAATTCTGGCTAACAGACAACCCGTTTTCAATGATGCGCTCGAACTTGTCGATGGCCGGTATTTTGAGCGTGATTATATTCCTACCTATTTAAATGAGACTTACAACGGACACCTTTGGAAATACCGGGATGTCACAGAACGCAAAAGGATCGAGTTAAACCTTATCAAACTTTCCCAGGCGGTTGAGCAGAGTCCGATCATGACGATTATCACCGATCTGAATGGGGATATCGAGTACGCGAATCCCAAAGCAATGGA
>CAILAQ010000251.1 GCA_903832165.1 uncultured Bacteroidota bacterium
ACGTTGCCGGAACCGGATACCGATACAGTCTTGCCTTTGAATGAATCTCCACGCGTGGCCAGCATTTCCTGGGCAAAATACACGCAACCGTATCCTGTAGCTTCCGGACGAATCAGACTGCCGCCCCATTCCAATCCTTTGCCAGTCAATACGCCGGTAAATTCATTCCGCAAACGCTTGTATTGTCCGAAGAGGAACCCGATTTCACGGCCTCCTACACCGATATCACCGGCTGGTACGTCAGTATCCGGACCGATGTGCCTTTGCAGTTCAGTCATAAAGCTTTGACAGAATCGCATAACTTCAGAATCAGACTTGCCCTTAGGATCAAAATCCGATCCTCCCTTACCACCGCCCATCGGCAATGTGGTTAAAGAATTCTTAAATACCTGCTCAAAAGCCAGGAACTTTAAGATTCCCAGATTTACCGTAGGATGAAACCGCAATCCGCCTTTATAAGGACCGATAGCACTGTTCATCTCGATACGGAAACCCCGGTTGATCTGAATTTCGCCCCTGTCATCCTGCCAGGGAACACGGAACATCAGAACTCTCTCCGGCTCGGCAATGCGCTCAAGAATCTTAGCATGTTTATACTTGGGGTTTTCCTCAATGAAAGGAATCAGCGATTCAGAAACTTCCAGCACTGCCTGGTGGAATTCCTGTTCGCTTGGGTTCTTGGCAATAATTTTTGCCATGAATTTTTCAACTCGTGGATCCATTTTTTTTAAAGGTTGATTAGATAATTCATTAGGTTTTGTTGCCCAAAATTTAAATGAAAATTTGTTTAAAAAACAAGATATTAAACATATTTTCAAATTAATTTTCAAACTGATTAAAAAAAAAAGCTGCCAACTTTTCTCAGGTTGGCAGCTTTAAATTATGTTGTCAGCTTTTGCTAAATCACACCCTGATCAACCATTGCATTGGCAACTTTAATAAACCCGGCAACGTTGGCACCTTTAACATAGTCAACATACCCGTTGGCAAGCATACCGTTGATCACACACTGCTGATGAATATCTTTCATGATCTGATGCAAACGGGCATCAACCTCCTCGGATGACCAGCTAAGTTTCATTGCATTTTGCGACATTTCCAAACCAGAAGTGGCTACACCGCCAGCGTTAGCTGCTTTACCAGGAGCGAAAAGAATTTTTGCTTCGTGAAATACTTCAATGGCTTCAGGTGTTGAAGGCATATTCGCACCTTCACTCACACACTTACAACCGTTTTTAATCAGGTTAAGTGCATCTTCCTTATTAAGCTCATTCTGCGTTGCACAAGGCAAGGCAATATCGCAGGAAACTTCCCAAGGATGCTTCCCGGGATGAAATTCAACTCCAAACTCTAATGCATATGGCTGAACAACATCATTATTAGAAGCTCTCAATTCGAGCATAAAATCGATTTTATCTCCTTTAATACCATCCGGATCGTAGACGTATCCATCTGGTCCTGAAATGGTAACAACTTTCGCACCCAGTTCAGTTGCTTTAAGGGCAGCACCCCATGCTACATTTCCGAATCCTGAGATACAAACCGTTTTACCGGCGAAACTTTCACCTTTGGTTTTCAACATCTCATTAGCAAAATAAACGTTTCCGAAACCAGTGGCTTCCGGACGGACCAATGATCCACCCCATGCCCGGCCTTTTCCCGTTAGAACACCTGAATTTTCCCTGGCCAGCTTACGGTACATTCCATATAAAAATCCGATTTCGCGCCCGCCAACACCAATATCACCCGCAGGTACATCCGTCTCCGGACCAATCATATTCCAAAGCTCCAGCATGAAACTCTGGCAGAAACGCATAACCTCACCATCAGATTTCCCTTTA
>CAILAQ010000252.1 GCA_903832165.1 uncultured Bacteroidota bacterium
ACGATATTATCGTGTTTTATTGTACACAGGCAGCTTTACAAATAGAATACGCACCTTCAATATCAACTACTTTGAGAACTAGGTCGCCAGTTGCTATTGCAACAATACCCATCGAACCGACTTGTGCCCCCGGAAGAAGGCAGACTCCGGTCGCAACAACCATTTCCAGTGTAAAGAATGCTAAAGAATTGACTTTTGCCCAGCGATATGTGTATTTACAATCTTTCAAACATTGTGTAAGATCTGAGGTTGATTTAAGTGGAGCTTGATATACATATGGAAAGTCCTCAGGCCAAATATTATTAGTATAGCCTAATTGTGTAATTTCTTGAAACTGTTCTTCTGTAGCCAAGTTTAATGCTGGAAAAGCTTCCTCAAGATCAGTTGCTGCACCAACAATGTTTTGACAGATCTCAAATAGGTCTAAAGTTGAATATTTTTGAAGAATATTGAAAAGATAGGTTATTTGACTGGTATCGGGGTTTGCCTTAAAAATTTCAAGGTGTGCCCAGAAGTGGACTGAATCAACTGCATCTAATCTCTCCGGGGTTAGTTCCCCGAAGCTCTGCTTCGAAAAATGGGTTAACTTTGTTTTGTGAGCGAATTTATACATAAGAGTCATAATGTTTCCGTCCTTTTATATCATTTTGTCTGTCCAGCAAAATACAGAAGAGTAGTTTTTAGTACAGCTGTGGATATGAGTTTGAAGGAAATTTGCTTGGAGATCTCGAAGCGGTATGAGATGACATTTATTGAGATTGGGACTGACCTGGACCATGTTCATTTTTTGATACAGAGTGTACCGATGATGAGTCCAACAAGGATAATCCAGACGGTCAAAAGCATCACAGCGAAAGAGATTTTCAATCTTCATCCAGAAGTCAAGAAGAAGCTTTGGGGTGGGGAGTTTTGGACAAAAGGGTACTATGTTAACACAGTCGGCCGCCACGGAGATGAAGGCACGATACAAGCTTACGTGAAAGCCCAGGGTACCGAGAAAGAATATAAGAAAATACATCAGCAGCAGCTATCTTTGTTTTGATACCTCGTCAGCTCTGCTGCGAGGTAGTTCATTGAAGTTATGATCGGCGAAAAAACTGAAAAGCCCGATGCATAAACGTTGGCAAAAGTAGCATATTCCTCACTTGATGCAACTGCTGCAGGATTAACTATTCCTGTGGCTTCAGGGTCACAACTGTTGTTTAACGTTAATACTAAGATCATTGAAAATCCACAAAGGAGCGAAAAGCCCCATTTCATTACTGACTTTTTAATTACCATGATAAATAGGTTTGTTTGTAAAGTGTTTCTCGATTTGGAAGTTATGAGTTTTTTGCTTGTGAAATTCATGAATTGACAGTTATTATTTCTGATTTAATGTAACTTCCTCAGCAATTGGGTCATTAATTTCCAAGCCCTCATAAAATCAGATTGTTAATGCTAGACCTTGCGTTCTTAAACCAAAGGGCAGAACGGATGGAAGAATATTTCACGCTTATCCCTTTTATGAAACTTTCTAAATGTTATAATTCTTTGCTGAGTTCTAAGAAATTCAATTATGAGATCAGAGGTAAGTTTAATATAGACTCCTATGACAGACAAAAGATGTTTATTGATAAAGAACGGAATTCATTATGTGAGACCAAGAAGGCTATTGACTATCGGAACTCATAATACAACAAATACCAGGAGTACCTTTTGTCTCCGGAATGGAGAGAAAAATGGAAACTGGTTCTACAAAGGGATAACAATCTATGCCAGGCATGCAAAGAACAACCTGCTGAACAAGTTCACCACCTGACTTATGATAACCATTTCAATGAACCTTTGGAGGATTTGCAGTCTCTCTATTGTAAATGCCATTACAAAGTTCATGACCTTAACTTATTTCGAGCTCTTGAGTCTATTTTGAATAAGGTTGGTACAGACAAAACGAAAAGTATCACAATCAGTTGAGACGTAAGTGAAAATCTGAGACGCGGTCTTAAAATTATTACATTTGTCAGGTGGAAAAAATTGGATACATAGAGATAAGAATAACGGGTTCAAAGGGCAATTTGGCCCTGTCACCGGACAATTATGACATTCGGGAAATCATTTCGGTTCTCGAAAATGCCGAAAACCTTCTTTATCCGGGTGATAAAAGAGACCGACCGACAATCAGTTATAAAATTGAAGAAGGGTCTGTAAAACACATACTTAAAACCTCGATCCAGTACATTATTGGCTTTAACGCGATCATCGGTCAGCTGAACCAGGTTCAGAATATTGACTTCCTGGATCTTTCAACAGCCGTTGCATTTGAAAATATCCAGGATATTGCCGCCAAAAGGGATTATGTATTTAGCATAAGGACTTCACTTACGGAATCCAATGAGGTTTTGGTTGACAAAACAACGCATTACTACCGAACCGAGGCTATATGGGCTGATGCTGAATTCTATTTCTACGGCAAGCTGACCAATGCAGGTGGCAAGGACAAAGCAAACATCCACATTTTTACCGAGGAGCTCGGAACTGTCAGGATTCAAACACCTATTGCTTTCCTTGAACAGTATAATGAGAATTTGCTTTATAAGACCTTCGGCATCAGAGCAACCGGCAAGCAGCATTCCGAAACCGGGGAAATTGATACCTCAACCCTGAAATTTATCGAATTGGTATACTACCAGCCTAAATATGACGAACTGTATCTGAAGAAGCTTCGGGACAAAGCAAAGAAGTCATGGCTTGGGAGTATCAACCCTGATGCCTGGTTAAGAGAAATCCGGGGAGGTTATGAAGCATAGAGCTGTATTACTCGATACCAGTTTCTTCCTTCGGTTCCTGGATGAAGGGAGCCCGCTTTTTAAAAATGCCGATGCCTATTTTCGTTACTTCCTGCAGCAGGAAATAACCATGATGATTTCCACTATTTCAATTGCAGAATATTGTGTAGGCGGTGAGATCAGCGAATTACCGTTGCTAAACTTGCAAATTGTTCCCTTCAACCTCGACCATTCCAAACGTACCGGGGAGTTCGCGAAAATCGTTTTCCAAAACAAAGGCAAGCTGAAGCTTAAAGAGAGAAATATC